>CAKSUD010000026.1 GCA_934500865.1 uncultured Clostridia bacterium
TCTACAATGGATGAAGCAATGAGCGGAGAGTATAATGTTTTGGCTTATTACGATAAGGAGGAAAAAGAAGGAGGACGCGTAAGAGTAATAGTGATTTCATAACCAATTGACAATAACTTAAAAGGTGTGTATAATAAATAAGCATTTTTATTATATTCAATCTGATAGTTTATTTGTTCAGGACCGTATTTTTCTACTAATGGAGGAAAAACTATGGAAAACAGATTTACCATTGTTGGCAAAAACGGAGAAATGTGGGAGAGAATTTGCGCCGATGAAGAAATGGTTGGGGCGTATATACCCAAATGGGGACTGGAGATTAAGCCTGAATATCGAGATATTCAGGTATACGGAGACACTGTCTTTGCAATTAACAAGGACTTTGAAATCGTTACAATTGATAGTGCCGGTACAATTTGCCGTAAGCCACAATTTGACATCAATGGAGAGTGTAACCTTGTGGTAGAAAAAGTTACAACGTTGCAACCCATGATGAGGCGTGCAGTTCTTATCCCTCAGTATAAGTTAAGTGCAGTCAGGTTCAAGGAAATTACACCGTATCTTGCAAGCGACATCGTTAGACTTGTAACACTCGACGGAAGAGTAGGCTACTTAAAAAGTGACGGAACATGGCTTATTAAGGAACTGTTTGACTATGGTGAGGAGTTTGGCGGAGCTACCAGAAAGCAAGGTGACGAACTTGTTGAAGTCGTTCTTGTTGGAAGATACTATGTAAAAGGTCGTGTAATAAAGCGAAAGGTATTAAAGCTTGCATATCTCTCAATAAACGGTGAGTTTATTACAGAGTTTACGGAGTAATTGTGAAAAAGAGATGGATTAAGTTCCATCTCTTTTTTCTTTGTTAATGGTGCTAATAGAAATTATATAACTTGCCGATACAAATAATGGTTTTTATAGAATGGGGGAGAATAATGGAGAATTATACAATTTTTTTGGATTTGGCTGTAATTTTAATTTTTGCAAAATTGTTTGGAATAATTGCAACAAAAATCGGTGTCCCATCAGTTGTTGGTGAAATTATTGCCGGAATAGTTATTGGACCGACTGTACTAAATTTGGTCGGACCTAGTGATTTTTTAATTGAAATGGCAGAAATAGGCGTTATTTTGCTAATGTTTTTGGCGGGGTTGGAGACCGACTTAAACGAACTAAAAAAAGTCGGGTGGACGTCAGCATTAATTGCGATATTTGGTGTAATGGTGCCGTTAATTGGCGGAGCATGGTTATATATAGAGTTCTATAAAGTACCTTTTTATGATAGTGTAGAATTACTAAAAGCATTGTTTTTAGGATGTGTACTTACTGCAACTTCTGTTAGTATTACAGTTCAAGTTTTGCGTGAAATGGGAAAACTTAGAGGCAAGACAGGAACAGCAATTATGGGTGCGGCTATAATCGATGATGTTATTGGTATTGTATTGCTTACATTTATATTAGGAATAAGAGACGCATCTGTGTCTCCTACAAGTGTTATAATTAAAACAATGGAATTTTTCGGTTTCTCGCTTATTGTTGGTTTAATTGCATACTATGTATTTAGAAAGATTAGTGACTTTTTCCCAAGAACAAGAAGAATTCCGATAGCAGGTTTAGCACTTTGCTTTTTACTTTCATATATAGCAGAAGTCTGGTTTGGCGTTGCAGATATAACAGGTGCATATATTGCCGGAATAATTTTATGCAATATTCGTGATGCTAAATTTATTGCTAATAAGTTAGATGTTAACTTATATATGCTTTTTGGGCCAATATTTTTTACAAGTATAGGATTTAAAACTGAAATAGGTTCTATAAGCAAGGATATGCTTATCTTTTCAGTATTGTTTGTATTAGTTGCTTGTATTACTAAGATTATAGGATGTGGCTTGGCTGCAAAAGTATGTAAATTCAGTTGGAAAGATTCACTTAAAGTCGGCGTAGGTATGATGAATAGAGGAGAAGTTGCTTTGATAATTGCTCAAAAAGGTGTTGCGACTGGAATGCTAAGTACAGTATTTTTCACTCCGGTAGTTTTGATGATACTATTTGCGGCGATTATTACTCCAATAGGACTTAAATTATTATATAATGGAGAAAAAGATTGAGTATAAAATGGAGGATAGAATATGATTGACGAGTTGGTTAATAAATTAATAGAGAAAAAGTTAGTAATAGCTACTGCTGAATCTTGTACAGGTGGACTACTTGCAAAGAAAATTACTGATGTAAGCGGTTCATCTAAGATTTTTGAAATGGGTTTGGTTTCGTATGCTAATAGAATTAAAAATGAATTTTTAGAAGTACCAAACGAGGTACTAAATACGGTTGGAGCAGTAAGCGAAGAAACAGCCAAACAAATGGCAATAGGCGTCACTAAACTCGCCAAGTCAGATATTGGTGTTGGCATAACCGGAATTGCAGGACCGACAGGTGGAACTCCGGAGAAACCTGTTGGGCTTGTGTATTATTCAATTTATTTTAAGGCTGAAGATAAACTTATAGTTAAGAAGTTACTTTTAAAAGGAAATAGGGATGAAGTAAGGGAACAAACAACTGAAATTGTTATTGAAGAAGTTTTAAAGAATATGTAAAAAAAGATGGACTTTCGTCCATCTTTTTTTGTGTTTAACGTACTTTACTTATTTCTTCATAATATATTTTTCGTAAATTTTCGCCTGTAATTACAGGTGCAATTCCTTTTTCAGCGACTTCCTTAAAAACTCTGGTGGTTGCTAGTTCTATTGCCGGATGGATGTAATGGTGAGGTTTCTTTTTCCAATTTTCAACGTTCTTTTGCCAATAACTTAATTGATAAGCTTTTCTCCACTTTTCTTTTTTATATGTCATTCCTGCTGCTAAATTGTCACAAATTAACTCTGCCCAGTATTTATAGGGCATTAGTTTTGCACCAAACTGTGCTTTTTCATCTATCCAGTATTCCAAATGATGTTTGTTGTGCTTTATGTGGTGAGCCCAAGCTCTGGAGTAACCTTTTGCTTTCCTACAAGCGAGAATTGGACTTTGTTTTCCGTCAGTATAATAATGAATAGATTCAAACAGTTCGGTAGGGGAGAATTTTGATAAGTCGTGTGTAATTCCTTGATGTTCGATTCCCGCCATTTTTGCGAGTTTGTGTACTAATTTCTTATGCGTAAGTACAGTTTTAATGTGTGCTGACGCCCTAAAGAAAAAATTACTCATTTTTGCCTCCTAAACCTTATATAAAACAGATTATATAATAATTATTATAAAAAATACGAAGATTATTTTACCATTACGTAGACATAATGTCAAGCAACGGTGTGAATTACACAATATAACTATTGATGAGATATGAAATTTAGATATTGACCAAAATAAATTAATATGATAGAATAAGCCGTAAAATTGTAAAAGTGAAAGGAAGTTTTTTAAATGAGTTCAAAAGTAGAAAGATTAGAAGCAAATAAGGTAAAGATTGAAATTACTGTATCTGCAAAGGATTTTACTGAAGCTGTTGATAAAGCATTTAAGAAGAATGCATCTAAGATTGCTATCCCAGGTTTCAGAAAGGGTAAGGCACCTAGAAGTGTTATTGAAAGAACATACGGAAGAGAAGTTATGTATGAAGATGCTTTCAATATTTGTGCACAACCAGCATACGAAGCTGCAATTGATGAAAACAAATTATATCCTGTTGATAGACCACAAGTAGACATTCTTCAAATCGAAGATGGTAAAGATATGATTTTTACAGCTGAAGTTATTGTAAAGCCTGAAGTAGAATTAGGAGAATATAAAGGTATAGAAGTTGTTAAAAAAGTACATAATGTCGGAGAAGCTGATGTTGAAGCTGAACTTAACTCTATGAGAGAAAAGAACGCAAGACTTGTAACTGTTGAAGACAGAGAACTACAAAACGGTGATATTTCTAATATCGATTTTGAAGGTTTTGTTGACGGTGTAGCTTTTGAAGGTGGAAAAGGTACTAACTTTGAATTAACTATCGGAAGCGGTCAATTCATTCCTGGATTTGAAGAACAACTTATCGGAATGAAGATTTCTGAAACAAGAGAAATTGATGTTAAATTCCCTGACGAATATCATTCTGCTGACTTAGCAGGTAAGATGTCAATGTTCAGAGTTACATTAAATTCTATTAAATGCAAAGAATTACCTGCATTAGATGATGAATTTGCTAAGGATGTAAGTGAATTTGATACAATTGATGAATTACGTAAGGATTTAATGAATAAAATTGTAGAGAAAAATGAAAAACATATGAAACTTCAAGTTGAAGATGATGCTATAAAGGCTGTTGCAAAGAACGCTAAAATTGATGTTCCATCTGTTATGATTGACCATGAAGTAGACAATATGTTACAAGATTACAATTGGAGACTTCAAATGCAAGGTATGAACTTAGAAATGTACTTAAAAATGTTAAATATGGATATCAACACATTTAAGGCACAATTTAAGGATCAAGCTGAAGAAAGAGTAAGAGTTCAACTTACAATGGAAAAATTGGCTGAAGTTGAAAAGATTGAAGTTAGCAAGGAAGAAGTTGACGCTAAAATCAATGAAATGGCTAAAAACTATGGAGAAAAGGAAGATATGTTCAGAAATAGTTTAAAGGCTGAAGATATTAAATATTTTGAAGAAGAAATTAAGGTTCAAAAGATTGCTGAATTTATAGTTTCTAACGCAAAGATTACTGAAGAAGTTTGCGAATGTCACGGACATGAAGAAAAGCCTAAGAAAACTACAAAGAAAGCTACAACAAAGAAAACAGCTGAAAAGGCTACTGAAGCTGAAACTGATACAACAACAGAAGAAGCTCCTAAGAAGAGAGGTAGAAAGCCTAAGGCTGAATAAAATCTTTTGACTACAAAGGAGGAAAGTATATGAGTAATTTAGTACCTTATGTTATTGAACAAACAAGTCGCGGAGAGAGGTCATATGATATTTTCTCTAGGTTGTTAAAGGAAAGAATTATTTTTATAGGCGATGAAATAAATCAAGCTACTGCATCATTAGTTGTTGCACAACTTTTGTTCTTAGCAGCAGAAGACCCTGATAAAGATATAAATCTTTATATAAACAGTCCTGGTGGTTCTGTTACTGATGGATTTGCAATATTTGACACAATGAACCATATTAAGCCTGATGTTTCTACAATTTGTGTAGGTATGGCTGCAAGTATGGGAGCATTTTTACTTGCTGCGGGTAAAAAAGGAAAAAGGTTTGCACTTCCTAATAGCGAAATAATGATACACCAACCTTTAGGCGGTGCTAAAGGTCAAGCTACTGATATTAAGATTCAAGCTGAACAAATACTTAAAATTAAAGATAAAATCAATAATATTTTAAGTGAGAGAACAGGTCAACCGCTTGAAAAGATTCAAGTTGATTGCGAAAGAGATTTCTTTATGTCAGCCGAAGAAGCTAAAAACTATGGTTTGATAGATTCTATATTGTAGACTGCGGAGGAGATGTGACAACATATGGCTAAATTTGAAGATAGAAGACCAATTAAATGTTCTTTCTGCGGAAAAGCACAAGAACAAGTTAAAAGGCTGGTTGCAGGACCTGGAGTATATATATGTGATGAATGTATTGCTTTATGTAGTGATATAATTGGGGAAGAGACAGAGGAATTAGAGAATTTACCTGAATTAGACGAAGTTCCTAAGCCACAAGATATATATAACATTTTGAGTCAATACGTTATTGGCCAAGATAAGGCTAAAAAAGCATTATCTGTTGCGGTATATAACCATTATAAGAGAATTAACGAAGAAAATAGCGGAGATGTTGAACTTCAAAAGAGTAACATTTTACTACTTGGACCTACCGGTTCAGGAAAGACTTTCTTAGCCCAAACATTAGCTAAGATATTAAATGTTCCTTTTGCAGTTGCTGATGCTACTACTCTTACAGAGGCAGGATACGTTGGCGAAGATGTTGAAAATATTTTGCTTAGATTAATTCAAGCTGCTGACTATGATATTGAACGTGCAGAACGTGGAATAATATATATTGATGAGATAGATAAGATAACAAAGAAGAGTGAAAATGTTTCTATTACAAGAGATGTAAGTGGAGAAGGTGTTCAACAAGCTTTGCTTAAAATCTTGGAAGGAACTGTTGCTTCTGTTCCGCCACAAGGTGGAAGAAAGCATCCTCATCAGGAATTCTTACAAATCAATACTACAAATATATTATTTATTTGCGGTGGTGCGTTTGACGGATTAGAGCAAATTATAATGAATAGGATTGGTAAGAAATCGATTGGTTTCGGTACTTCTAGCGATAGCAAGAAGGAACTTGGAATAAGCGAGTTATTAGAGCAGTTGCAACCGCAGGATTTATTGAAGTTCGGATTAATTCCTGAATTCGTTGGTAGACTTCCTGTTATAGCGACATTGCATCAATTAGATGAGAATGCATTGGTTGAAATTCTTACTAAACCTAAGAATGCACTTGTTAAACAATATGAAAAATTGTTTGAGTATGATGATGTATTACTTGAATTTAAGGAAGGAAGCTTAGAAGCTGTTGCGAAACGTGCTATCGAGAGAAAGACGGGTGCAAGAGGTCTAAGAGCTATCTTAGAAGAAGTAATGTTAGATATTATGTATGAAATACCTTCTATGAATAATGTTGAAAAAGTAATTATTACAAAAGAATGTATTTTAGATGGTGCAAAGCCGGAGCTTATTTATAACGAAAATAGAGTTCCACTAAAAAAGACTAAAAAGGTAACAAATAATAATCCTACAAACCAAAGATTGGCGTAGGTAAGAAATTAAATAAATGGCGGAAAGTTGTTATAACCTATATGGTTGTAGCAACTTTTTTGTGTTAAGTTTTTAAAATAAAAAACCGAAATAATTTTTGTATGATTTTTCCACAAAATGGTTTTGTGAAGAAAAATTAAAGATAGATTTATTGTGGAGGAGGAAGTTTGATGGATGGTTCGGATTTAGTGTATTTATTGGGTGATTTTTTGGGTGCAGCTATTCCGGGAGCAATTTTATTAGCTATATTGTATGGAATATTTGTTCTCATAAGACGTGGGTACAGAAGTGCTTTATCAAATTTAACTAAAGACAATGCGGAAGTTAATGGAAAGAAAAGGCTTACCTATGAACAAAAAAAGAGTTTCCTTGATATAGTAAAGCTTTTAGTAGGTGCACAGTTAGTTGGACTTTTATTTTATATTACACCAGTTATCAACGAGAATATAAAAATTATAGCTAGTTTATTAATTACTATTGGTTCTTATGCCGGAACATTTTTTATCAAAGAAAAGAGAGGATATAACGGCTTTTGTAGGACACTTATATTTATAGGTCAAGAGTTTTTTGGAATAACTATGTTTCTTATGATGGTTAATAAGGGAATGGGCTATTCGATAAATGCTATTTTTGCTATTTGGACTGTATTTAACTTTTATATTAGTAAACAGTTTGGAAAGATTGAAAATAAAATTTTCTTTTGGTTAACTTTTATAATTTTAACTTTCTCCATGATAGGTACTTATTCTAATGTAGCTCAGCTTCATATTTTGGTAATTGGAATTTGTATAGTTTTACTTGCTATTCATTTCTTTTGCGATAATTCTAAGATTAGTACGAAGCTACTTACTAATGTTTTTCTTACTATTATTTTGGGGGTTCTTATGGGAACAATGTCAAATTCATCTGCAAGTAAAGAACTTATTAATGGAAGTATAGCAATTTATATGATTACCATAGTTGTTACACTAGTAGTTACAGGCAGGTTTAATCCAAAAGTGTTATTTGTATATTTACCATATGCAGTTTTCTTATTTATAAGTAATTTAGAAATTGGCTTTATAGACATGCTTTCAGTGTTCAATATTTTATTTGTTATTGAATTGCTTAGTGATAAAAGTATTTATAGAAAAATATTATGTGCATTAGGATTAATTTTTATGGTTATACCGGTGGTAAGCAATACAAGTATAGACCAACTTCTTGCTCTTATTATTTATAGCAGTGCTGTGATAATTTCATTTACATATCTTTTTGCACCAGCACGTCCAGATAATTTAAAGGAAGGGGAAGAAGAAAATGAAGAATAAAATAATAAAATTAGTTGCATTTTGCTTAAGTATAACTTTAATGATTTTTTTACCTGCACTTTTTAGCCTGGGATTTGAATTGTATTTAAATATTTCAATGAAGAGTACAGGAAAATTGCCAACAGTAGATAACTATAAAAAGTTGGAACAATTAGTTGGAAATACAAGATATGTAGAATATGACACTTGGTTACCGGATTTCGAAATGGGTACGGATGTTCGGAGGGATTTTGTTTTTAACAGTGGCGATATGGCCGGAATAAATAGCAAATCGTACAATTCTTCAATTTTTGATGGATTTATTGAATCGACAACAGGAACAGCACAAGATTATTCGACAACTAACACACAAGTTACTAATGTTGATGAAGCCGATATATTAAAAAATGATGGAAAATATATTTATATGATTGCAAAAAATAAATTGATTATAGTAGAAGCTTTTCCGGCTGAAAATATGAAAAAGGTTTCTGAAATTGAAATGGAAAATGGATATAGAGCAATTGATATGTATATATCGGGAGATAAGCTGTTTTTAGTGACTGATGACTACAATAGGGACTATGGTTCAAACAGTTTCAGACTATATAATAATAGTGCTAATATAGAAACTAAAGTGATTTTATATGATATAACAGACCGAAATAATCCTAAGAGTATTAAGACTTTTGAATTTACAGGAAGTTATACTTCTTCAAGGCTTAATGGAAATACTGTTTACTTATTTTCTAATATGAACGTGAAAAAGAATGGTGATATTGTAATTCCTAGTTATAAAGAAAATGATTTTACAAGTTTTAAAGACGTAGAGTTAACAGAAGTACAATATGTGCCAAATGATAGCTATAACAGTTATACCCAAATTTTTGCTTTTGATTTATCTACACCTTCAAATTCACCTAAAGTAGTTACATATTTAGGTTCAAGTGCTAAAAATGTGTATATGTCATTAGGCAATTTATATATGGCTCAAAATGTATCGGGAGAAACGGTAGTATATAAATTTGACTTAGATAATGCTTATCCTAGATTTGAAGCAAAGGGAAAAGTACCCGGAACTATGATTAACCAATTCGCAATGGATGAATATGATAGTAATTTTAGAATTGCTACTACTAAAAATAGTGTTAGTGGTGTTTATATATTGAGCGAAAGTATGCATAGACTTGGAAGTGTTAATAATATCGCACGTGGTGAGCAGATTAAATCAGTTAGATTTGAGGGTAATAGAGGATATGTTGTTACTTTTAGAAATACAGATCCGTTGTTTGTTATAGATTTAAGTAAGGCAAGGGCTCCAAAAATTTTAGGAGAATTAAAAATTACAGGTTATAGTACATACCTACACCCTTATGATGAAAATCATGTTATTGGCTTTGGATATGATGGAAATTCGTGGGGAACTAATGGTTCGTTGAAAATTGCTTTGTTTGACATAACTGATGTTGCAAACCCGAAAGAGAAGTTTAAAGAAGTAATTAATGCAAACAGTTCTGAGTTACTTGATAATCATAAAGCATTATTATTCTCAAAGGAAAAGAACTTGATTGCATTCCCGGTTGGAAGCTATGCATGGAGTAAGGACAAGTCGACTGATGTTGGTAAGGTATATACGATAAATTTAGATGATGGTTTTAAACTAAGAGGAGAGATTAAGCATAGCTCTGATATTGAAAGGATGTTGTTTATGGATGACATCTTATATGGAGTTTCTTCTACGAACGTATCTGCACATGATATTAATAGTGTAAATGAATTAAACAAAATTGATATTTAAAGGAGATGAAAATTAATGGGAATGGCTTTTGCAAGTGGGCTAGGGATAATTGGTGTTTTATTGGCGGCTATTTGTACGGGAAATATGTTATATCCTATAGCTTATCTACAAGATATAACTGAAGATGTATCTTATAGCCAGGAAGAAATTGAGTTGTGGACGGTGGAATCTGAAATCATGTCGTATGAACAACCTTATGAACTTGAGATGCACGCTAGTAGCTTATTAAATGTTGACAAGTTAGATGTGTATTGCGAAGGTAAGGGAAAGGTTGGAACTTTATATGATAATGCAGATTATAAAAATAACAGGGACAAAATAAGTGGCGATGGAGAGTTCTCAGGGGTTTTACTTATTGACGGGTATACAGAAGATACTGCCCTTAAATTTTATGTAGAAATTGATGGAAATAAAAGCTGTGTTAGCAATAAGGTTGATTTTTCCATTATTACTCCTTTTACAGAAAAAGAACTTAGTGATATGGATACTGTAGATAATGAGATAAGAAGATTATTAGAAGAAGCTAATTCTAAAATTCCTGAAGGTGCTACAAAAGAAGAAAAGATTAAAATTAGGTATGATATGGTTTATCCGTATTTAGAAAAGATAGCCGATATAAATAATCCGGATAGATTAATAAAAGACTTACAGTACTTCGATGAAACAATACGTTTTACATATCTAAGTAGTGGGATAGACAACACTTTGGCTTTATGGGTGCATTGGGAAGATGGAGACGATGCTTTGAAGTGCAACTAAGCTATCTATACATTACTTTTTGAAAACGAGGTCATTGGAAAAATATTTTTGAAAAGTTTACCAATCTAAAATGGTTGCAATGCAAGGCAGAATGTAATATAAACGTATTACTAAAAAACTGTGCGAATCGCACAGTTTTTTCTCTTGTCAAAATTTAATAAAAAATATATAATTTTAACGAAAAATGATACATAAGAAAAGAGTGAATGAATAATGGAAATACAAATTGAAAAGGCTGTTTTGCACGTACTTGATAAGAATAGTTCTATGCCTATTTTTTCTGAGGAATTACTAGATTTAACTGATGATGCTATTTATAATTTTATCTCAATGAACCTAAAGAAAATGTGTGACGATAACTCTACGAAAAATGGAAAACTTAGTGAAACTAATGAGTTGTTTGAAAGTATTGAACAAATAGATACAAAATTTGTTGAAATAAGTAGAGAAATTGCCGATAAGTTATATAAGATTATGATACAACAGGATAGTATCCCAAGCGCCGACTTACTTGTTGCGATTGCAACAATAGACGGAAAGAAAATGCTTGGCATTGTGAAACTCAATTATAAAGAAGGTTTTACACATTTCGTGGATTATAATAATTCATCTACAAGTAACAGAATTATAAAGCATAAGGTTATTTTTTCAACTGAAGGTCAAAAAACAGATGAAGGTGTGATGATAGATTTAGTCAGCCATAAATTAATGATTACTGAAAAAGAGTATTTAATTGATGGTGACAAAATCAATTATTTTTCTGAGATTTTTTTGAAGTGTAAACCTGAAATTTCTAAAAATGAAGCTGTGAAAATCGTAAATAAAGTTGCTAAAGAAATTAACAAAAAGTATTTTGATAGTGACTTCACAAAAGATGTAGTTGTAAAAGAAGCTATACATGATGAAATTCAAGAAACAAGTAAAATAAATATATGTACGATTGCACAGAAGGCTTTTGGCGGCAATAAAGAGATACAAGAAGAGTACATCGAAGAGGTTAAAAAAGCAGGTGTGAAAGAAGAAATAACTTTTGCCGGAGAAGAGCCTGAAAAAAAGTTTAGCAAGCATAAAATTAAAACTGAAAATGGAATTGAACTTAGTGTTCCAACAGATATTTACAAAGATAAAAATGCAATTGAGTTTATAAACAACCCTGATGGAACTATATCTATATTAATTACAAATGTGAAGATTAAAAAATAGTCTTAATGTGGTACTGATGAGAAGGAGTGGGACGAATGAATTTGTTAGTCCTTGTAGGTATTTTAGTAGTTTGTATAATTAATTGCTTTAATAGTTTTGTCGGATATGTTCCGGTAAAAGCTGTGGAGAGTGAAAGCGTAGAAGTCGGAGAGGCTGTTCCTATACTTATGTTTCATCATTTTGTTACAGACGAGAAAGAATGTGATTCTAGTGCGACTATAACGGATAAGAAGTTTCAAGAAGTACTAAATGAAATTGAGGAGTTAGGATACGAGACAATATCTTTTAAGGATTTAATTGATTTTACAGAATATAAAAAAGAATTGCCGAATAAACCGATTTTAATAACTATGGATGATGGATATAAAAGTAATTATGAAATTGCTTTTCCATTGTTAAAAGAAAAGAATATGAAAGCAACAGTATCTATTATCGGGAAGTCTACTAAGTACACAAGTTCTTATTTAAAAAATAAAACATTAGAGCATATGAGCTGGGAAGACCTTAATGAAATGATAGAAAGCGGAGTTTTTGAAGTTGGCAATCACACTTTTGACTTACATAAATTAAAATCGTATGGTGGAAGTAGAAACGGTATAACCAAAAATTTTTTTGAGTCAGAAGCGGATTATTCAAAAGTTGTAAGGGCAGATATTGATTCATTAGAAAATGCACTAAAGGTTAATTGCAATAATTATAAGAATAATGTATTTTGCTATCCGTATGGATACTATGATAAGTTAAGTGAAGCTATTATAAGTGGACTTGGATATAAGGTAACACTTACAACTGATGAAGGTGTTAATTATATTAAGCCTGGCGATAAATTAATAGGGTTAAAGAGAATAAATGTATCAATGGAAACGAAAATTAGTGATTATTTAAAATAGGAGGCAATATATGTACTATACAAATGTGCTCGATTATCTAGAAAACTCAGCTAAAAATTATCCGAATAAACTTGCGTTCACAGACGAAAAGAACTCTATAACATTTAACGTATTAAAAGAATATGCCAAGTCGTTAGGCTCTACGATTGCAGAGAAAACAAATAATACTATCAGAAGACCTATAATTGTTATGGTTAAAAATAATGTTTATGATATTGTAGGTTTTATGGGAACATTGTACAGCGGAAATTTTTATGTCCCGATAGATGAAAAAATGCCGAAGGAGAGATTAGAAGCTATTATTTCTAAATTAAATCCTTTAATGATATTACACCAAAGTGGGTATGCAGTAGATTATTTGGCACTGTGCATAGAAGAAAAGATTACAAATGAAATTAACATAGAAAATCTAAAAAACATAAGAAATAAAATTATAGATATAGACCCTGCATATATAATTTTTACATCTGGTTCTACCGGAGTTCCTAAAGGAATTGTTATAACACATAGAGCCATTATAGATTTAGTTGAATGGCTTAGTGAAACATTTGACTTTACTAATGAAGATGTTTTAGGCAATCAGACACCATTTTATTTTGATGCATCTGTAAAAGATATATATTTAACATTAAAGAATTCACTTACAATGCATATAATTCCTAAAAAATTCTTTATGTTTCCTATAAAATTAATGGAGTATCTAAATGAAAATAAGGTAACTGCAATACTTTGGGCAACATCTGCAATTAATTTAGTAGCTAATTCTAAAGTGCTTGATTTATGCCAACCGGAGTTTTTACATAAAGTATTTTTTGCCGGAGAGGCAATGTATGCAAAGAATTTAAATATATGGCGTAGGGCATTACCTAATGCTATGTATGTAAATTTATATGGTCCTACCGAGATTACGGTTGACTGTACATATTATATTGTAAATAGAGATTTTAGTGATGACGAAATTATTCCAATAGGCAATAATTGCAAGAATATGGAAATAATATTGCTAGATGATGAGTTGAATTTGGATAAGAGCGGAGAAATATGTGTGCGTGGAACAGGGGTTTCACTTGGATATTATAATGAAACTGAAAAAACGAATACTAGTTTTATTCAAAATCCTCATAATTTATATTATAGAGACATTTTATATAAAACCGGAGATATTGCTAGATATAATGAGTTTGGAGAGCTTGTCTTTATTTGCAGAAAAGACGGACAGGTTAAACATATGGGAAACAGAATTGAATTAGGTGAGATAGAAGTTGCGGTTAATTCTTTGGATGATATTGATGAGGCTGTTTGTTTATTTGATAGTAGTTCCGATAAAATTATACTTATATGCAAGGGAAGAGAGTTAACAAATTCTCTTATTATCTCATCTCTTTCATCTAAACTTCCTAAATATATGCTGCCGAATGTTATAAAAATATTAGAAGATATGCCTTATAACAGAAATGGTAAAATAGATAGAGTTAAGCTAAAGGAGATGTTCATAAATGGAGAAAATATGTGACATAAACCAACTTGATTTATTGATTTTGCCTTATCTAAAAAAAGGTGTTATTACAAATAACTTTATAAGTTTAGCTGAATATAAGTTATATCTTGAAGAAAAATCACTATATTATGAAAAAAATAATAATGTTTTGATGCTTTTTAGAGAAGTTAATGGTATTTACCATACATATTTTTATATAAATGCTTTTGAAGAAATTAAAATGCCGAAAAATGTTGCGGTGGAAGTGGTAAATCCGTCTGATGAATTGGTAGAATACTTTCTTAAACTAGGAATTAAGGCGGTAAAGAGTAGACTTGAGATGGAGCTTAAATCAGTTAATAGTGAAATGGAATGTAATTTACTTGTAAATCCGAGTAGTGAGGAAATTAGAGAAGCATACGACATCGTTTTAAGCAACTTTGACAATGTTTATGGTTATATTCCAAGCCAAAGTGAATTCCTTAGAGACGGTATTTTGATTTATAAAGATGAAAGTGGCAAGATAGAGGGAATAGTTCATTATAAGACTGTTCCTAAATGTAGTCAGATTTTACATATAGCAGTTATAAAAGAAAAACGTTTATGTGGAATAGGCAGAAAGATTTTAAATGGATATATATATTTAGAGAAAGATAAATGCAAAGCTTTTAAACTATGGGTAAATGAAGAAAATGAAAATGCAATAAGATTTTATGAGAAAAACGGTTATGCTTTTTCCGGAAGAAAATCAGCGATATTTAGTGATATAGGAGATGCGTGATATGGAGGAAAGATTATTAAAAATTTTAAGTGAATTAAGACCGGAAGTTGATTTTACTTCCGAGACAGCTTTAGTAGATGACGGAATTTTGGATTCGTTTGATATGGTGGCATTAGTTACTGAGATTAATGATGAGTTTGATGTAAGAATCGGAATTGAAAATTTAGTCCCTGAGAATTTTAATTCTGTGGATTCAATAATAGAGTTAATTGAAAGATTACAAGAAGAAGGTTAGGAGTAAAAAATGTCTTTTACATCTGTTACATTTTTGATTTTTATTTTGGTTACAGTAATTTTATATTATATAATTCCTAAAAAGTTTCAGTGGGTTTTATTACTTGTCGCAAGTTACATTTTTTATATGTCGGCTGGAGTTAAATTGCTTGTCTTTTTACTTTCCACTACGCTAACGACATATTTAGCAGGTATCTTAATGGGTAGACAAGATAAACTATGCAGAGCCCAAATTGACGAAATGGATGGAAACAATAGAAAATGGGTAATTGAGAAAAATAGAGTTAAAAAGAAAGGCATAGTTACTGCTACGATACTTTTTAATTTTGCAATTTTATTTTTCTTAAAATACTATAATTTTACTATTGACGGCGTTAATTATGTACTTTCTTTGTTCTCGGATAAATTTACATTTGGCAAGATTAACTTGCTTTTACCACTTGGTATTTCTTTTTATATGTTCCAGTCGATAGGTTACGTTATAGACGTTTATCGTGGAAAATATGAGCCGGATAAAAACTTTTTTAAGTTTTCTCTGTTTGTTTCGTTTTTCCCACAAATAATAGAGGGCCCTATAAGCAGATACGATGAATTGGCACATCAATTATATGAGGGGCATAAATTAGATTTTGACAATTTAAAGTACGGATTACAACTTTTAATGTGGGGATATTTTAAAAAGCTTGTTATTGCTGATAGAGCAGTTTTAGTTGTTAATTATGTATTCGATAATTATTCAACGTTAGATGGTGCAATGATAGTTGTTGGTGTAATGTTTTATTGTATTCAGCTTTATTGTGACTTTTCCGGTGGAATTGATATAACAAGGGGAATTGCTAAGATTTTCGGAATAGAATTAGTAGAAAATTTTAAACGTCCTTATTATGCTATATCTCTTAGCGATTTTTGGAGAAGATGGCATATTACTTTAGGTACATGGATGAGAGATTATTTATTTTATCCATTGTCTTTGTCTAAAGCTTTTGGAAAACTAGGCAAGTTTTCAAGAAAGAACATAGGAGGAACTTTAGGAAAGATTTTACCTACTTCTATTGCATCTTTTATAGTGTTTTTTACAATTGGTGTTTGGCATGGGGGAAGTAGCAAGTACTTATTTTTCGGCTTATGGAATGGTGTAATTATAATGCTTTCTATATTGCTCCAACCGTTTTACAAGAAGTTGGCCGATATTTTACATATTAATTTAGAAAGTACGGTTTGGTACATTTTTAGAATTATAAGAACGACTTTAGTTGTTTTTATAGGAAGATATTTTACAAGAGCAATAAGCCTTACGGTTGCCTTTAAAATGCTAGGTACTACATTTTATAATTTCAAGTTAAATTCATTGTTTAACTTTGAAAATTGGACGTCCTTGGGACTTGGAACATACGATTACATAGTTGTATTTGCATCATTTTTAGTTGTTTTGATTTTTGGAGCAATAGAAGAAAGTGGAATAGATATAAGGAAATCTCTTGAGAAAAAGAATGCTTTTATTCAGTTTGCTTCGATTTTAATTTGTATGGTAGTTCTTATTGTGTTTGGAATTTATAGAGGAGATACTATTTCATCTGATTTTATTTATAAACAATTTTAAGGAGAAGAGCAATGAGTTCAAAAAAGTGGTTTTTTATGTTTATATTATGTGCATTGATAACCTTTGGCGGAATAATGACTTTTAATGTAATTACCGACCCATTTGGTGTTTTTGGTGACCATTTTTTTAATTGGTATTCCTATGATATGACACAAAATCCGCGTGTGGCAAAAGTTGCGTATATAGATAAAGAGCATAAAAAATATGATTCATATATTATTGGCTGTTCAAGTACAAGTTCGTATCCTGTTAGCATGCTAAATCAGTATACCGGAGATAATTTTTATAATATGATAATGTATGGAGCAGATATTTATGATTCTACCGAAACTGCAAAGTACCTTATAGATAATTATGAAGTAAAAAATATGTTTTTAGCAGTTTATTTATCAAATGCTATTCAGTATAACTATGAAGCAGATAAATTACTTGGAAACTTACATGGTAAAATTGATGGAACACCTCTTATAGATTTTTATACAAAGTATTTATTCTTACGTCCGCATTATGGAATTGAGAAAATTAAAGCCAAAATGGAAGACAGCTATTTACAAAATAAAAATGATGTGTTTAATGTTGAAACCGGTGTGTATGATAAAACTAAGAGGGATATTGAACCTATTGGAAGTTTAGAAGATTATTTTAAAACATATCCGGTTTTTACTAGCTATCCGTATATGAAAATTGATAGTTTGCCGGAAATAGAAAACTGCTTAAATTCTATACAAGAATTAAAAGAAATTTGTGATAGCAAGGGAATAAACTTTAAAGTCATTTTAACACCTTTATATATCGATTATGCTAAGTATTATAGTCAAGAAGATATAGACTTATTTAAGGTTAAATTAGCAGAAATTACGGATTTTTGGGACTTTTCACTAAGCTCGGTTAGTACAGAGCCAAGATACTTTTATGATGAGGCGCATTTTAGAAATTGTGTTGGGGAAATGGCGTTAGCCAGAATTTACAATGATAAAAATGTATATGTTCCAAAGGATTTTGGCGTATATATAACTAAAGAAAATGTAGAAAATAACTTAGTAAAATACGATAGTTTAACGTTTAATGATACAAGCTATACGAGAAAAGTACCTATATTAATGTATGGTAAAATAAATGATGTTTCTTTGCTTGAAAGCCAAGTAAAAAAGCTTATTCAGGCCGGATATAAGTTTATAACTTTTGAAGAAATGAAAAAATACGTTGAGGGAAACGGAGAAATTCCTGAAAAAGTTGTTGTAGTAGCTCTAGATAAAGATAATATCGGAACTATAGGGCAAATTCAAAAGATTTTAAAAGAAAATGGAGCGACAGCAACACTTTTTACTAGCTATAGAGATATAGAAAATAGTAAAATAGATAATGGAGGTTACTTTCAAAAAAGCATAAAAGCAATAGATAAAGATGTGATAGATATTCAGCTAAAATGTGATGAAATGTTATATAAAGATGAAAATAAGTTTATTAACGAATTAAGGGGGAAAATATCGGATTTTTCGAATTGTGTTGGAAATGATGCAAGGGTGCTTTGGTATAGGAATGAAAAGTTTGACGAACTTACAGAAGTGGTTAGTTGTGAGGAAGGCATTACTTTTAGTTTATGCGACACCTATGGTGTAAATACATTAGTAAAAGGAATGGACCAAAGTCTAAGAGGCATGAAATATATTAAAGTGAATGAGAAATCAGATGTTTTGGAACTTGTTAAGTATTGACAATTTGTACAAATAACATATAATGGTTATGGAAATTAAATATAGGCTATACTCAAAAATATTTTTTAGGAGGAATTTGTTATGACACCTCATAATGAAGCACGTAAAGAAGACATTGCAAAGGTAGTTTTAATGCCCGGAGATCCACTTCGTGCAAAGTTCATCGCAGAGAACTTTATGGACAACTATAAAGTTGTTAACTCTGTAAGAGGAATGCTTGCATATACAGGGGAATACAAGGGAAAGAGAATTACCGTAATGGGACACGGAATGGGAATTCCGAGTGTAGGCATTTATTCATACGAACTTTTCAAGTTTTATGATGTAGATGCTATCATTAGAATTGGTAGTTGTGGCTCGTATAAGAAAGACGTAAAGGTTTTGGATGTACTATTAGTGGATAATGCATATAGCGAATCTACTTATGCACTTGTGCAAAGCGGATTTACCGGAAACATGACTAAGTCTAGCGACGAACTTAATGAAAAGATTAAGGAAACAGCAAAGGAAATGAACTTGGATGTTAGATTTAGCAACATTCATAGTTCAGACGTATTCTACTCTGATACAACAAACATTGGAGAACTTACTGAGAAGTATGGTTGCTGTGCTGTTGAGATGGAGTCGTTTGGCTTGTTCCACAATGCAAATGTGCTAAATAAAAAAGCAGCATGTATACTAACTGTAAGCGATAGCCTTGTTGAAAAAGCAGAGCTTACCGCAGACGAGAGAAGGACTTCAATGACTAACATGATTAAGTTAGCTTTGGAATCGACATTAAAGATGTAAAGTAAAAAAGTGCCACTTTGTGTAAGGTGGCACTTTTTTTGTAAGTGAATAAAAAAATATTTTTTTTTGAGGAAAAGCCTTCCAATTTCACATACATTATGGTATACTTAAAAAGTTGACATATTGCCAGACTCTTTGATGATTATCCAAGAGAACGTATTCCACAAAAGTATTTGAAAGGAAGGCAGAACTATGAAACGTACAAT
>CAKSUD010000027.1 GCA_934500865.1 uncultured Clostridia bacterium
CCCACCCATGCTCCATGCCTTTTCAGACAGATAGAAAATCCAATTGTATTTTTTCTTATCGGGCATCTTTATCAAATTCATTGCTGATGATGGCTGATATTGATCTCCAAAATTCCGTATTAGTCATATCACAACTTTATATTGGTGACATTTTACCTTTTTGTGGTAAAGTTACTCATTTTACTTTGTATATGCAAATTGCAAGCTTCCAAAAGTTTACCGGTGCTTATAGCTGAGTTGTTAAAAATCTCACTTGTTTATTAACTCTTTGCTGATGGCCAATCCGATTTTATCTGGTCGCAGACCGAAGAAATCTCTGATGCTTCTTCCTACTTTGAGCCCTATTAAAACGGTGTTATAATAGTGTTATAATAGCATTATAACGGCGTTTTAACACTGTATATTTGCTGCTCAATACCGATAACCTTCCACTTGGATTGGAACAATTTTGTGGTGTATGTCCTTGTATAGACCTTACCCCATATACTTTCCATCCTTCGCCTCAAATATCACACTCGGCTCTATCACCTCCACCGTGTGCCATGCACCTTTCGGAACCTGACAGCCATATTGGGCTTGGGCAGGACAAAGGTGAATGCGCTCTATTTCCCGGAAACGACTTCCTATTGTCACATCCTGCGCATCCATTCCCTTTTCAAAGCAAGCGGCATCTTCACCTTTTAACGGAGACAACAAGGGGCTTATCTCCTCATAAATAACCTCATCCAACTTACCACACAAACAGATAACAGTCTCCGTTGTATCCTCATGCCGATGAATGGGCACAACCGTTCCCGGCAACAAAGCATTCAACATACGCTGGCTTGTGTCAGACGGCGATGTGCGTAAGTCCAAATTTTGGCGTAAACGGGGATTCTCTTTTGCTTGCTTGAAAAGTTGATCAAGTAATTCTTTATTGATTTCCATATCAATCATTTTCGAGTATTTGCTTTAATCCTCTTCTTATAAATACACACACAATTGTAAGATGGCAGAAAGCAAATCTTTCATCGTTCAGTAATAATAACTTTAAATGTCTGGAAGATAAGTTTGATGTCATACCAAAACGAACTATTCTGCACATATTCTAAGTACAGTTTTATCTTCTCTTGCATAATTACGTTGATGTAATAAACCTCTGGATCCGCAGCCTTCTCCATCAGTTCATTCTCATTACGGAACTTAATACTTGCAGGATCGGTGATACCGGGACGAACATCCAATACATGCATCTGTTCGGGAGTCCAGTAATTCACATAGTAGCGAACTTCAGGACGGGGACCTACCAAACTCATATCACCAGTAAACACGTTAATCAACTGTGGCAGTTCATCAAACTTATACTTACGGATATAATACCCAGAACGTGTAACACGAGGGTCACGGCCACCGATAGTTACCAATGATCCTTTATCAGCTCCAACTCGCATAGAGCGGAACTTGAATATTTGGAAATCCTTATTGTTTCGCCCCACTCGCACCTGTCGATAAAACACGGGACCTTTAGAATCCAGTTTAATCCATATAGCCAATATAAGAAACAATGGACTTAAAACAATCAATCCACAACCAGAGGCAACAATGTCAAATAATCTTTTCATGTATTTTTAGGGTTAAAAAGCCTGAAGATAAAGATATAACATCTTCATCATCAGGCTTTTTAAAAGATAAGTATTACAATTTAGATGCTATCTCTACGAAATTCTCAATCACATATTCTAAATCTTCATCTGTCATCTTTGTATTCAAAGGTAGAGTGATTTCGTTTTCAAACATGTGATAAGCATTTGGGAAATCCTTAATGTCAAAACCCAACTTCTTGTAAGCTGTCATCATGGGTAACGGCTTGTAATGAACATTAGTGGCAATGCCACGCTCTGCCATCTTTTCAATCATCTTGTTTGTTTCCTCACGAGTCTTGCCCAACAAACGTACCAGGTATAAGTGACCTGAAGATGTGTGCTTCTCGTCATAATGGTTTAGCACAGCCACATTCAATGGTTTCAAAGCCTCGTCATAACGCTCAATCATCTTGCGTCTGCGCTCCAACATCCCTTTGTAACGCTGCATCTGCACCAAACCAATAGCAGCCACCACGTCCGTCATATTACATTTGTACCATGTTCCAATGATATCATACTCCCAAGCGCCTAACTTAGTCTTCGCCAACGCATCCTTGTTCTGACCATGCAGGCTCAACAGCTGCGCCTTGCGATAAAGATTCTCGTTCCAAGTCTCGCCCTCAATCTCAGGCACACCACTAAACGTGTTATCCACGCTCTTGTCCAAGTCCTTCACCACCTTCTCATTACCAAAAAGCAAGTTCCACGTCAAAGCACCACCCTCAGCAGTAGTCAGATTCTTCACGGCATGGAAAGAGAACGATGAAAAGTCAGCTATCGAACCCACCATCTTACCCTTGTGAGAAGCCCCTAAGGCATGAGCGGCATCACAACAGATGGCAACACGTCCAAGCATTTTCTGCAAGTCTGTCTTAGGAGTGAAGATATCCTTCTTGCGCTCCACGATTTCGAACAGACAGTCGTAGTCACAGGGAATACCGGCCAAATCAACAGGAATGATAGCCTTGGTCTTTGGAGTGATAGCCTTCTCCACAGCCTCGTAGTCCATCTCGAGGCAATCCTTCTGCACATCCACGAACACGAGCTTTGCCCCCACGTGCTCCACGATAGAAGCACTTGCCGTATAGGTATAGGCAGGCACAATCACCTCGTCGCCCTCGCCAATGCCCAACACCCTCAGCGCCATTTCGCCGCAAGCCGTCTGCGAGTTCAGGCATACAGCCTTGTCCACACCCACAAATCCAGCCACTTCCTTTTCCAACTTCTTTGTGCGCGGTCCGGTTGTTATCCAACCAGACAAAATGGCATCACGCACTTCTGCCGCCTCAGCTTCCGTCATATCAGGCGGAGAGAAAGGCACATTACGCAATTTCATTGTCATAATATGATTATGCTTTTTAATGAAAAATATTTCTTTGGATTATTTTGTTTTTCAACGATTTATTTGTTTGGATAATTTCAATTTTCCGCATTTTATTTGTTTGGATAATTTTATTATATTATCTTTACGACTTAAATACAAGATTTTACGCATCACCATGTACTACAAGAGAATTATAGATCAATATCTATCAGAATGGGCTTCACGCGATACACGCAAACCTATCCTACTTCGAGGAGCACGCCAGGTAGGCAAGTCTTCTGCTGTGCGTCATTTAGGCAAGCAATTCAAAAACTTTTTAGAAATAAATTTTGAGATGGAGCCTCAATACAAAGCTATCTTCCAGCCCGACCTAAATGTCAATCGTATCGTTATGCAGATTTCTGCAATATCAGGCTCAAGGATAGAAGAAGGCGAGACACTACTCTTTATGGATGAGATACAGGAGTGTCCAGAGGCTATTATGTCATTACGTTTTTTCAAGGAGAACATGCCACGACTTCATGTTATTGCAGCAGGCTCCCTATTAGAGTTCGCTCTTGCAGAATTACCGACATTTGGTGTAGGTAGAATCCATTCCATGTTCATGTATCCTATGACCTTCGATGAATTTCTTCTTGCCAACAACGAAGATCTATTACTCGAAGCTCGTAACGCAGCATCTTCACAATCACCTCTTCCTGAGCCATTGCACGAGAAGTTAGTCAGTCTGCTTCGCACATATATGCTTGTAGGAGGAATGCCCGAATGTGTTGGCAAATGGGTTGAGACTCACGATTACTTGCTTTGTCAGGAAGTTCAAAATGATATACTTGTAAGCTATGAGGACGACTTTCCTAAATACAAGAAAAAGGCTGACATCAATTTACTTCGCAACATATTGCGTAGTGCTGCCGTACAAGCTACGAAGAAGTTTGTCTACACCAAAGTAGGCGACTATAAGACAGCAGAAGTAAAGAGTGCGCTCGACCTGCTCATTCTTGCTGGATTACTAATCCCCGTAACTCATACCAGTGCCAATGGACTTCCTTTAGGTAGCGAAGCAGACAATTCCTATCGTAAGATTTTATTCTTTGACTGTGGACTTATGTTGCGACTTTTGGGCATCACTATAGGAGATACGACCATGCTTACCACCCAAATACTTACAGCAACAGCAGCCGACCTTGTCAACAAGGGTACTATGGCAGAGCTTGTTGCTGGTTTGGAAATGCTTCACTATATGACACCCAACTTGCGGCATGAGTTGTTTTATTGGGTACGTTTGTCAAAGAATTCATTAGCAGAAATCGACTATCTCCTACCATCACATCTAAATATTCTTCCCATTGAAGTCAAGGCTGGAATCCAAGGTGGAATGAAAAGTCTGTGGGCATTTATGCGTGAGAAACACATCACCGAGGCTGTTCGTTGCTCATTAGAGAATTTCGGAGAGTTTTGTTACACTGACAAAGAAGATGCAGATACCGTTCGTCATGTCAGCGTTTTCCCTCTCTATGCCGTTTCACAGATAATAAAATCTACAACATCTAAAACTATGTAAACAATCTGACATGGATTTTGCGCTGCCTTATTTACATTCAGCACAAAATTCATGTGATTCAACTTTATCATTTGTAACAGTATGGAAGCGGATTTGTCAATAGAGGTTTTATTGCTCATACTTCTTCACATAGAACATTTTCTTCCAACCGTTACCAACAACATTCATCATTGTCCAGAATGTAGCCATCAATGGATTCATCTCTTCTGCTACATGGAATAAAGGATAATGTGCCCAAATGCGTTTCCATAATGGCTTAGGAGTGATACTTACTTTACGACGACGATACCTTGCTAAGTTCTCCTTCAACAGATAGCAAGGAACTTTTCTCACCACTTTAAGCCAAAGAGCGGTATCATTATTCTTACGTACATCCTTTATCTGCACCAGTCCTATCCGCTCTCTGTCGTACATCACGGTCAAGCATCCAGGCCAGCAGCACATAAACATCGCCAACTTACTCACTTTCTTTATTCCCGACACATACACGCCCAAGTCTTTGCCGTCCTCACTCATCTCCGTATATTCATGATAAGAGAAGGCATAACCATTCTCCACCATAAACTTCAGTTGATGTTCCAATTTTTCAGGCAACCATAAGTCATCCGAATCAAGAAAGGCAATCCACCTACCCTTTGCCCTACGCAAAGCATTGTTGCGGGTTATTGCAGCCCCAGAATTCTCAGGATTACATTCATACTTTATTCGATTGTCAGCCTCCATAAACGGCTTTACAACCTCCAACGTATTGTCCTTAGAACAGTCGTCTTGAATAAGAAGTTCCCAGTTCTGGTAAGTCTGACATTGAATACTCTTGATTGTTTCAGCAATGAAGTCGGCACATGCCCAAGTGGGAGTGATGATTGATATCAATCCGTAGTCTTGCATAATTAATACACTTTAGTCCAAGAATCATCATATACATCCAATTCACAATCTCTATTTAGCCATGGGAATGGAGCATATACACGATTCACATATTTATTTAAAAAAGCTCCCCACCAACTGAAAGAGCTATTCGCTATTATCAAGTCCTTACAGTAAGTCATCAAGAACATATCCCAGCAGCTGTTTTTTCCAGTATTGCCTGTAACAAAAATCAATTCATGACCTTGCATCAGTGGAGCCAAGTTCTCACGGCACCATTGCATATCATTAGAGAATATATAGAAACAATGCCTTTTCCCATCTGATAGAATATCCTTAATAGTTTTTTTATAATAATCTACACCACATATACCACGGAATTCCGGTTCATTCAAATAGTCTCCTCTGCGCACATGAATACCAACCGATTCCGTCTCCTTTATTTCTTTTATCAAGTCGTTATTATATTCATTAGGCACCGGATGTCCATATATCATTCTTAGCTCATCTTTTATATCTGTGAAATGATGAGCTGACTGCCAATACCCTTCATAATAGCAATCGTCTTCACGTTCTATGGCATATTTGTCATAGGTATAATTCATACTATATGGTGGAATATATTCTGTTTTACGTATTGGCAAATATTTCCTACCAAGACGAGACAATACATAATTGGGAATCCAATAAGATATCTTCACCAATTCTCTAAAACCTGCAACGGGAAGATTTGCTTTAGGAAAAACCTTATCAATCTCATATCCGTTATGCAGATTTATACCTTTATACTTCTTGAAGAAAATGGTATTGTAATGCTGTATGTCAATATACACTTCCTCTTTGGGATGCTTGTGCTTCAAAGCAAGCGCAAATGCATATTGAAACATTTGATTACCAAGACCACCTGTTATATTTACTATTTTCATCAAACAAATAAATTCAAATAATAGTCAACTATTCTTCTGTTTACTCGCACAAAATCAAGTCTATCTCTTAACGTTTCTCTTGTATTGTCAACATAAGGCTTTTGCAAAATGCTTACAATTCTATCTGCTGCTTTTATTGGCTCACGACTGATTATAGCACTATTTTGCAACCCTCCCAACTGCTTGGCAGCATCACCGACTTGAACACTGAAGACCGGTTTGTTTAACGACAATGCTTCACGAATAATATTGGGTGAACCTTCCTCATCGCTGGTGAGCAACATAAAATCAGAAGCGTTAATATAGTAAGGCACTTCCTGAGGCTTTACTCCACACATTATAAGCAAAGAATAATTACCGCCCAAACACTTAACAATTTTTTCAGCTATATCACGACGTTTAATGCTTGTGTTACTCACATCCGAGAACAACACATATTTCTTATTATCCTCTAATCCAAGGTGCCTGATCGCTTCTTCCTTATCTACTGGTTTAAAAACATCATAATTCACTCCAAGCGCTTGTACAAATCCTTTCTTTTGTAATATACAAGACAAGCATTTGGGAACATAGTCAATCATTTCAGCAGCAACAAATCCGCATGAGTCAAAAAGGCGAATGCTTAGGAAAGAAGCCTTTTGATTCAGTTTTATTTTCAATCGTTCTTTCCATCCTTTTGCTGTTTTCAATGCTTTGGCATGAATATCCGTTCCATGGAAAGTTATCACCTTCTTAGCATTGACACCCAATAATGCGATTCTGATAATCAATGCATATAATCCCCCAAAATGAATATGAACTATATCATACTTTTTTGCTGAACGTCTAATATTTCCTAAAGATGAAACACTATTCGTGAATGGCAGGAATTCCACCTTGTCAATACGTTCGTCTTTAGCCAAAGCATCTCGCATCCTATACATGATAGGGTTTCCTACCCCTTGCTCATTTTGTCGTTGGTTTGAAACTAAAAGAACCTTCATCACTCCAATATTTTTTGTATTGACTTTCTTAAAAACGCTAATCCTTTGCATAAAGGATTCTTTTGTTGTCGCGCCCATCGCTTTGCATAATCATCAAAAACCCGCTCTCCTGTAAGTTGATACATTGCTTGCATCTGAGCTATATGAAGATTGTGATAGAAAGGACTGGCTATCAGTCCGTCAAGACTATACATGCTCCAATAGCCACACTTGAACTTGGGCAGTATTTTTACAAATGATTTCAATGTATTATCTAAGGTTTGCTTGTATTTTCCCTCGTCATGAGTTGCCTCTACATAATCATACAGTCCCCACCAAGAGAATATAAAACCATTCATCACCACATTCTTAAAGGTATATTCCATAAGGAAGCTATCTTCACCTTCATATTTGGTTGTTCCTCCCTCTTCCAATGGCAAAAGCATGAAGTCTATCGCTTTCTTTGCAGCAGCCATATATTCCTTCTTGCCTGTATGAACAAAGGCCCTAACCATTAGCGAGGTAGCTTCTCCTTGTGCCATCGCTCCGTATGGAGTTTTGGGGCAATAATGTGAGAAATTATTCCAACGTCCTTTGTCGTCTTGATGCTCCAATGTCCATTCTACACATTGTAGGAATTTTCTTTCATACCTTTTTTCCTTAGTTAAAAGAAACAAGTCATAGCATCCAAGACCATATTGAAAGATTGCTACGGGGAAATAAGTAAACTTGCCATTCTCCAAATTAAGTTTTGGGAGTTCTGTATTATCCAACAGTTCAGGCATTTTTGTAACTTTTTCCATCATATTGTTATAGTACCCACGTATTTCATCTTTCGCAAAGCACTTACCTATATCTTGATTAACATGCCATACACTTTTACCTGTGAGCATCAGATACCAACGCTTAATTTGATACATCGATAAAGCCATTATAATAGTTTCATATATGTGAGGCCATCCTCACCTCTTGTCCTGTAGATCTCGAAGCCATTACGTTCGTAATAGCGTCGAGCCCGCAGGTTTTCCGTCTTTACAGACAGCAGACATAGCTTACGCCCATGAGTCTTCATAGCAGCAAGATATGCTTCCATCATTGATTGAGCATACCCTTTGCCACGTCCCTCAGGTAGTACACATACAGAGAGAAGATCGCCTCGCTGATTATTTAATATGTTTTCGTATTTGTCGTTTACTATTGTCCAGTCACTCTGCGATGGCTTATGTTTGAAGCGTGCCAGCATCTTGTTCCATGTCTGCTTGTTGCCACTCAGCATCAGCAGAAAAGTCTTCCATAACACCTTGAATCTGTTGTGCTTTATG
The DNA here is from genome assembly GCA_934500865.1 of uncultured Clostridia bacterium. Taxonomy (GTDB): domain Bacteria; phylum Bacillota; class Clostridia; order TANB77; family RGIG9151; genus RGIG9151. Next base: position 8,585 of record CAKSUD010000027.1, read on the forward strand.
AAATTCTGCATTTGGTCATCCTTATCCATATAGTAACCCATGCAGAACCCTACGATTCCTTTATCTTCATCATCAGCCACCCAGAACAATTCTGGATTGTCATTTATATATTCTGAATAGAAAGAAATCAACAGGTTGCCCCCCCAATAGTATTTCCAAACTTGCACAATTGAGAAGAATAACTATCTGGAAAACACACACTATGCACTTTCGCTATAGCTGGTAAGTCTTGTATAGTTGCTTGTCTTATCATATTCAATTATTTGAAGCAGTTCAACAATTTTTCTTTGTCAAAAAGATTATACTTATTTTCTATATTTTTTAATTTTGCTGCTTTTATCATACAATCAGCTAATGCTTCAGGATCTTCAATGTCACAATAATAGCCATTTTTACCTTCCTGTATAATATCCTTGATTACAGTTACACATGTAGTACTTGCAACTGGGCGATTAAAGCATTGTGCCTCCAACACCACATTAGGGAAACCCTCCATACGCGAAGAAAGTACAAATACGTCACAATGTTTCAAAAAAGGATAGGGATTACATTGGAATCCCAAGAATGAAAACGCCTTCAATGATTTAGATTGTGCTACCAGATCCTGAGCATAATCAGATTCGCATCTTCCAACAATATTCATGTGGGCATTGGGAATAGCCGCTTTAACCTTAGGCCATGCGGCTTCTAATATGTCAATTCCTTTCGAATAGGCAATATTACAAACATTCAGGAAATTTATTTCATCTTTACGAAAAGGGTTGTCTGATCTTTCGGCAGAGTCACGTATATATTCAGCATCTACAGGATTGTTGATAGCAACAACTTTATTTTCAGGAAGATGATAGTACTCCAAGAGCTGTTTTCGCATCTCAATGTTTTGAGCAATTACGAATTTAGCTGACTTCAAGAGCCATCTGTTGATGGTCTTGATGATATTCATCTTAATTCCTGCAATACCTTTTGACAGTTTGTTTTTGGGCATGTTTGGAATTCGTACTACAATCTGACATCCCGTTTTTTTTGATGCTATCATACCAACAATGCTGACATGCTCTCTGCTTGAAAAGTAAATGCTATTAGGATGTGATTTCATAAATGCCATCAACTTAGGAATCGCATTCAAAACCCTACCACATTCCAAGCAAGTCATCTTAAATTCTGGCTCTATCCAGTCAAGCATTTCGCCTTTTCGATAGCCAAAGTTGATGAACTCAACATCATGTCCTTCTTTATGTAATAGGCGCGCTATTGTGATAGATACTCTTTCAGCACCTCCTGCTGAAAGATCGGGAAGAAGGAAATAAATCTTCATTATCTTCTATTTTTTAGGAAATGGAAACCGTTTTGTTTTAGTGATTCATAATGAATACAAAATATCATAATCATAAAATATGTATCTTTACTATAATATGAAACAGATCCATAATCTAATACTAAATTTAATAAAATAAAAAGTAAGATTATAATAGAATATGAATTTGTTTTAGCAGAACGCAATTCCAATTTTATAAGTTGGACATAAATCCAGTAAACCAAAACCAGTCCTATAATTCCACCACCAGCAGCAACCTCTGCATAATTACAATGTAGGTAACAGTCGTGACCGGAGTAGTGCAGAGCGAGAATCCTTGGATTACCCATTCCCATTCCTAACAATGGAGTTTCTTTCAACTGATTAAAGCCTATTTGTCTATAATATGCTCGCAATAAAGATGAAGAATCTACGTCACCCACACCTGTAAAAGAGGCTAACAGACCATCCATTCTATCCATAGTTCCTCCAAAGACACCAGATTTGGCTACAAAAAAAACAACAAGAAACAAACTAAGTACGGAAAACAATATTTTTATAATTCTTGTGACGCCATGACTTCGTACAGATGGATTGAAAAAAGATAACACCAACAATCCTATGATAAGCATCACAAGTGCTTTTCTACTTCCTGATCCTGCTACAACCAACAAGCAAGGTAAGCACATTACAACATCAACAATATTCTTGTTAATTTTCCAAAAGAAGTAGGAAAGTAAAATTGAAGTGCTACAAATCATTCCAACCACATTCACATTGGCGAAACTGTTCTCAAGCCGCTCACCAGAATCTATTGTATCTTGTAGATTCTCAATACCAACAAAAGAAATCGTATATATAGAAAGAAAAAAGCCACTCCACATTACGATTGTGAGAAGTCTTTTTATGTCACATTTGTAATACGCTTCATATAACAGAGTGAATGCCAATAGTAATTCAAAGAGTGTTATGCCTTTCTCAATAGCATATTCTCCTCTTTCTGACCAAATTGCCGAAAGCATACAGAATAAGGCTATTAGCAACATATATTTATGGAATATGCAATAATGTTTAGGTATAAATGAACCATGCTTGCTTGCATGAATAAAATATATAAGAAGTATAATCACTACCATATATATAACACCTATTGAATCGTAAGAAAAAATGACAAAGGTTATATATAGCAGCATAGTTAACAAATCCATTATCTTGTCAGATATTGACAGTGATTTGGGTAACAAACTTATCATAAACTATTATGTTTTTATAGATTCAAAAAATTTCCCAACTTCTCATCCCACTTTTCTGGCACAAACTTCCCAAAACCTGCAGCTGGATATAATGTTATTTCTCCAAAATATATCGTATCATCTATTACGTACAAATCTATTCGTGAGAATTTCATTTTTTCACTTAATTTATAGCAGATTCGAATCATATCGCCAAGAAATACGGGACGGGCAACAGGAATCTGACCATTATGAGCATTGGGATTTAGTCCTACAAATTCTTGATGTTGCCAATTCATATCGTAAAAATCAATTGTTTCATTACTATGACGACCACGAATCACTTGGCAATATTTCGGTTTTCCATTGAAACAGTAAAATTTGTAGTCATTGAGATCTTCGTATAAGAAATCAACTTCATCAATTACAATTATTCTGTTATCTATGACTTTAATTGCCCCCCCCGTTTGGTTGACTTCAACTTCATCAGACTTCCAAGATATTCATCGTAACTTTGAGGATTTATCTTGTCTAAGCCGCTTCCATCATAGAATGTGATTTCTCCGAAATATACATGAGAGTCGATATTATATAGGTCAATACGAGCATGAACCAAATCAGAAGACAACTTTGAAGCTATCTCCAGCATCTCATTCAGATTGTCTGGCTTGGTGAATTCCACATCTGGTTTCGGTGCTCCCCAACTAATATCTACAGTATTCCATTCCGTGTCATAGTAACCGAAACGCTTGTTGCCTGTTGATCTGCCATTTGCTACCATAATCAATTTTGGGACACCATTAAAGCAATAAAACTTATAGTCTATCAGATCTGGAGAAACGCTGCGTTGTTCCGCCATGAACTTTTCTGCAATAATTTTCCTCGGTACGTTCAGGTAAGGTTTCTCACGGTAACTCTTACCAGCATTTGTTTGCATTGAGGTTCTGAGTTTCTCTTTAGCCTTCTCCTTGTCAAGAGAGCCTTTGTCCTTGCAAACAACTACACCACAGCCACCACCACCATGAGTGGTTTTCAATACGAACTGATTTGGAAGAGAATCCCAATCAATGTCTTCCACGCTGTCCCATACCCCCAGAGTAGGTATAATGTACTGTTCACCTATTCTCTGTGCCACATAGTCTTTTGCCGCCAATTTGTCCACCATATTGGTGTACTCTGGCTTGTAGTCATTGACTTTCAACCATTGCAGTTTCTCAGTGAATGTCTTGGGATTTTTCCAGTTTATCCAGCGTCCCATCTTGCATCTGTATCTTAGCGAAAGATACATTTTGTCAGGAAGGAATCCTAAGAAATTCTTTACAATGGAATCGCAAAATTCCATTCTGTTGTGGAACAAGTAGTCAAATCCACGTTTAATAGATGGCATAATTATAATGATTTATTTGTTTTTTAATGCAAATATAAGTTTATCTCTATGAGCCTCACAATCTACATGATTAAGGATATTGATTGCTTTTTGCCCACATATAAACTTAGGCAACAACCCTAATGAAAGAAGTTTGGAGAGAATACGTCCTGAATAAGGTTCCATTCTGGACAATTCATTGTTCTTGCATTTTTTGTAATATTCTGTAATTATAGCACGAAGAACATTACTATCAGATATAATCTGGTTTAATTCAGCAATAGTGTTATCAAAAGCAGTGGTATCCAACAATTCAATTGTTGGTTTAATTCCATATTGACAGTATGGATATATATTGGAGGTGATAACATCATCAAAAGTCAGTTTTACCATATATCCTTCATTCCAAGAACAATCTCGAAGCCCTTCTTCGTCGAAGCAGAAATTACCCAGCCCATAAAAGATAGGTTTTCCTTTATATGTTTCATAACCTGAATAGCAATGCTGATGATGATTGACAACAGCATCAGCTCCGGCATCTATGAAAAAGCGATATGTTTCTACCATACGAGGTGATGGCAACTGGAACATTTCGTGTCCGCCATGCACAATTACAAGCACATAGTCTGCTTCTTTCTTTGCCTCCTGAATAGCATAAAACTGTCGGACTGGATTCAATGGATTGGCACCAGCCTCTGTTTCTGTAGCAATGGAGAACTCATGCTCACAACAGTTAATGACAGCGATAGTCTTTCCGTTCTTTTCAAGGTAAAGAGTTTTCTCTGCTTCTTTTAAATTGGAGCCTCCACCAACTATATCAAGTTTTTGAACTTTACAACATTCCACGGACTTTCGGAGTCCTTCTGCTCCAAAGTCAAGTATGTGGTTGTTTGCCATTGTTACACCTGTAAAGCCTGCATATTTTACGACCTCTGCCGCTTCAGGGGTACAACGAAGATTTGGTCCACATTTCGGGATTGGCTTGTAACCCTCTTCCACTATAGGACTCTCAAAGTTGACAAATGAGAAATCTGCCGACTTTATGATTCCTCGTATATTTTCAGAGAATACTTCAGAATACTTTTTTTCTTCTATTTGTTTGGCAAGTCTCGCACTTGGAGCAAAGTCGCCAGCAATAAATACTTTTATCATTTATTATACAAATGTTTATACTGATTAATAACTATACTAATTTTATATTTGCTAGTATCAATAGTATCTGGTTTATAACATTTAAACCAATCTACTATCTTTGTTGCCCAGTATAAAGAACCTAAACTAAGTGGAAGATATTCAACACCACCACAATTAGTTGAAAGAGGAATACTATCTGAAGCAAAACTATGTAAACCAACAGCTTGTGCTTCAATTAAAGCTATGCCAAATCCTTCGTGATATGAAGGCATGATGAAACAATCTGAAGTAGATAAAATATTAGGAATTTCAGTATCCCCAGGATAAAACTCAACATATTCTTTAAGAGATAGCTCTGTTATTTTGTTTAAAATCAGTTGCTTATACTTGCTATCCATATCAAATCCTATAATTCTCAATTTCGCATTAATTCCTAAATTTCTGATATTATCAAGAACTTCAATGGAGAATTTTTGATTTTTTATATTGGATATAGCTCCAACTTGTACAAGTGTAAATACTTTGTTTTTCTCAATCTTATTGTTTCTTGGATAAAAAATATCATCGTTATAAAAATTATTTACAATCTGATATTTTACATCTTTGGAAAACAAAGAAACACATGCTGCTTCTGAGCAACCTATTCTTTCTGTTGCATACTTATTTGCTACTTTTTGACGGAAATTGTCTAATAAAGTACAAACTGCATTTCTTTTTTCATGAATAACATGTGCTTGTGCTATTCTTATTGGGATATGATATTTAGCAGCCAATTTTAGAATTATTGCATTCTCATATTCCCTATTACAATGAATGGCATCATACGGCTCCTCTTTATTAAAGATAGACTTTAATTGCATGAATATACGCATATCACGAATATAATAGTCTATCCTTTTAAAAAAAGAACAATTACCTTCATAATTAGGAATCCTAAAGATTTTACCTCCAAACGTTAAAAATTCTTCGTCATAATATCTTTTTTCAGAAGTAAATAGAAGCATATCAAAATGAAAATCATCAGATAGATTTCTTACGATTCCCATCATAATGGCTTGAACGCCTCCATTGCCTAAACCTTCACACGATACTAACAACACTCTTTTTTTCATTATTCTTCAAGCATTTTTTTAAAAATGTTCCATGATTGTACTCTTAAAGATTCCAATAGAGGACTTACTTTAGAATAATCAATAGTTTCCTCCCATGGTTTACAGAGATCCATTTGAGCTGTAGAACAATAAATTCGATCGCTCAAATTGAGTTTTGACAATAAATTTTCCAACCTTGTTCCTCTACCGTTTCTACTTTGAAGTATGGCAAACTGTTTTTGAAAAATAAGACAAAAAGCAAGGCCATGAAAAGATCTGGTAATCACAAAATTTGCATTTGCTATGTTTATTACCCAGTCCTCCACACCTACTCTGTTATAAATCAGTTTACCGAGAATCGTTGTTTTTTTATTTGTATTTATAGGCTGTAATCCTAATTTATATGCAAGTTCATTACAATAACTTTCTAATTCATCATCTTCGCTAAGAGGATAATAAACCAATGTTTTATTTTCCTTTCTCTTTGGTACAAATTCATCATAAGAATCAAACAATAGTGTGGGATCTAAGACGCATTTTGCGCTAATACCAAATACATCCTTTAATATCTCAACACCTGTTTCTTCACGACATGTAACATGACTGAAGCTTAGAAAAAGTTTATGAATAGACTCGGTATATAAATTATACATCCATTTATTCACCCCAATACTTGATGCATAAGAAATTCTCTTTGTTTCTTTAGAACCAAAATCTAAAAAAAATATTTTCCAGTATTTTTTAGTTATATCTGGATTCCAAACTTGATCGCTTCCTACTATATAACAATCCGCTATAGGTGGATGACTGTATAATTCATCAATATTATCATATTTTTGGGTTATAGGAATATACTTTCTCCAAAATCTATTAAATTTATAAGTGGCAGGAGTGAAATTCTCTATTATATTGGCTATTTTACCCCAAAAAGTAGATACAACAGTATCCTTGATATGGATATTTATCATATAAGGATTATGCCCTAATAATTTTAATGCTTTTATAGTGGCATATGCCTGAAGTACCGCACCATAATTCTTTTCATGCCATATAGTAAGTAACGCTATTTTCATCTATAATCTTATTATAAGAGGTCTAATAATATCTTTAATTCTATCAATCAAGCATTTTTTCTTATATCTCCACCCAAAATCTCCATATTTCTTTGCTACATAATGAAAACCTTTAGTTTCATAATCATAGACGAAATGTTGATGATCATGATGTAATTTGGACGGTTGTTTTAGTTGTGGTTGCATGCAATCTTTTATAGATATTCCTTCCGCATACAGTTCTGACTTGTCAAATAATTGTTTACCCTTATCAGAGTTTATTAGTATTAGTGATAATCCTTTGTCATCTTCATATGGAGAATCTTTAGGTATTCCCCATTGGTCACCTACCGTAATATCACCAACTCGTTTCAAATTAGTATAATGACAATTAGAACAACTCTCACGCATTGAGAGTCCTGAGAAATACAAGTAATTGCTCGTTCTTCGAAACTCTTCATGGCCATTTTCGTAAAGGAAACTCTCTCTCGCTCCATGCCATCCGAATCGTTTGTCACGAAAACAAACTCTTATTATCTTTGAATTTCGTTTTTCTTGTAGATACTGAAGATAATCTTCCCATATCTTTGGAGATGGTACACCATGACAGATAATATCAATGCAGAAGAGATTTTCATGTAGTCTTTTGGGTACATAAGATTTCAAACCTGCAACCTGACATGCAGTTCCTGAGAAAAGAACTCTTATCCCACTTTTCAGTTCTTCTTTAATAGTAGGGAAAATGCCTCTTACGTCGCTTTGGACATATTTAGACATACGTAATTTATCTAAAGACTGGGAATCCGTTACTTTCTGATGAATTACTCTCCAAGTATCTGTAAAAGCAGCTCCATATACAACACCACCATCAGTGATAAACTTGTCTGCAATAGCAAAGAATGCACCACCACTCTGACTCTTTCTAAGTTCAGAATCTGAGTCAAGACGAAACTGGTAGACTTCAGGTATGTCGAAGTTGGCATACCTTTTATAATTATCATGAAACTGGCATACATTATCACATAATCCACAGTTTATACATTTATCTTCATCAACCTTAGGATATAAAAAACCTAGACTGTCTGGAATCATAGTGATAGCTTGATGAAGGCATATATTACTACAAGCGGTACAGCCACAACAGTTGTATTTATTATCAATGCTAACCATTTATTCTGAATAATTGTCTATCATATAGTGGTTATAGTCTAACATTACATTGTGCGATAGTATCTTTACTGGATTTCCTCCATGTACACAATATGATTCAAAACAATTGGATTTAGTAATTATTGAACCCAAAGCAAAAATACAACGTTCAGGGGTAGAAACAGAATGCATAACTTTACATTGAGCTGCAAACCAGTTGTCATTACCTATTTTTATTGGTCCATACCCTTTCCTAAATTCTTTTTTCTTAACATCATACAAAGGATGAAAATTTGTATCCATAACCACACAGTCCCATCCAAAGATATTCTTTTTCCCAAATTCTACAGACTTAAAAGAAATCAGTTTAAGGCTCGTAGTAGCCATAAAACCATCACCAAATGTTATTGTAGATTCTTTTCCTTGACAAAGGAAGGAGTTATTGCCTATCATACAAGAACCTTTGAAGATAATTACCCCCCCCATTTGGGTTATGTGTATTCCATTGTCAGGATACATATGACCTCCAAATCCACCCAAACGAATCATACCAGGACGTATTGGAGCTTCAATACGTATTATACCCTTTACGCTATATAGGTGCGGTTTTCTCAGCCATATAGGAAGTTTGTAAGCTTGTTTTATGGGAAGATGTCTGAAATTGAACAGTATACTTGACAGTATAGAATACTTGCAAAATGACAGGAATAGTCTTACAAATCTTTTCATAAATGTTTATTTATTTGTTTGTTTATTTTTTCGAGTATGAATTTTTTCTCTCCTGGATTTAGACCTATTGAGAAAACCAATACACACAAGATTAATTCTGTTATACTTAAATTAAACACAAACCTCAAAAAGCCTATTTCTAAATATTTAGATATTAATATAGAAATAGATAAGCAAATCGCCATAATAAACAGACATCTAGCCACTGTACTAAATATAAAGTTGCGAACAGGGAAATGAGTCATTGGTCGAAGCATTGACACCCTAAGAACAAGCGCTCCTATAGCAAAGAAAATTATAGATAATTGGGCTAATTCAGGACTTCCTCCACTATATAGAATAATCCATGCTACTGGAAAGTTTAGCAAATTAAATAGACCAACGACTATCTGGTAACGTTTGATTTTTCCTGTTGCCAACATAAGGTGAATCAGAGGAGAGGAAAACGAATCTATCAGTGAGCATATCAGTATTATCCGAACAAAAGAAACTGTATGTTTAGGAACCTCTTTAAGCCACAAATTTAATATAAACTCTGTTTCAGTAACCAAAGGTACTATCATAGCAGTTAATAGAAAGAAAGCAAGACGACTGCTTCTCAATACTAAATCATGCGACTCAACTATATTATTACTTGCATAGGATTTTGTAATTTGAGGTTGTACAGCAACATAAAAGTTACCGGAGAACTTAGAAACTGCAGCCTGTACTTGCGTAGCTAAACCTCGTGCTGCGTTTATTGTTGGACCATTAAAAACATTGAAAAGGATATTGATTCCTTGATCTCGAAGCAGTCCAGATATAACACCGATAAAGTTCCAACCTGCAAAACCGAACATTTCTTTAAAAAGTTTCTTATCAAATGTCCATTTGAAAGAACATTCTTCAAAATGCCTTTTACAATAAATATTATATATCATTCTTGTAACAAATGCTACAACACACATAAAAGCTCCATATACAATAAGTCCATCAAAAGGAGAATACAATACCATAAAGGCTATGAGCAAATTTGCCAAACCCTCAAATATTCCTATATATGCAAATGCTCCCATTCGTTCATGGGCAATAAGAGCTGCATTATATGGTGTACTCCACAGATTGAAGACAAATGTAATCAAAGCAAACTGTAGTACCCAATTAGCTGCTATTTCTCTTCCAGCTGGAATTATCATATGAGTATTAAGAAACCATACACCTACAGCTTCAACAAGAGTTACAATAATAGCAGCCAGAGATAGCTGTATTATAATTGCAGTACTAAATACCTTCTTTAATTTATCCTTGTCGCCTTGCCCAAGGACAAAAGTTATAAAACGGCTGATTGCACCTGCTATAGAAGATGAAAGCATTGAGAACATTGCAATAAAACCAGCAACAGCATTATAGACACCATAATCTTCTACACCAATAGCTTGAAGAATAACTCGTGACGTATATAAATTTACCACCATCAAGAAAAACATCCTGACATATAGCAACAATGTATTTTTTGCTATTCTCTTATTATTTGTTGAAGTATCTGTCATATAATAATGTTATACAATTATTCGTGTAGAAGGACATCACTATCTGTTTTTCTCAAAATGCCACGTTATAATATAAAACCATAACGAACAAAAGTTATATTTTTTGATGCTTACTTACTTTCGAATTCTTTCATTGTAAGCACTCAACCTCTTCCAACCCCTTATATTAAAGGACTGGAGAGTCGTTAGTACTCAATTTAGGGCATAACCCTTTGTATAGGCACTTTTGCAAGTGCCTATATGTTGAGTTGTTAAAAAATTACTTGT
>CAKSUD010000028.1 GCA_934500865.1 uncultured Clostridia bacterium
GAAATGGCAAAAATTGTATCGTAAAATTTTATGAATCATTTATAAAAAAGTGCGACACTTATTATTGCAATTTATAAAGCAAAACTTGTTGTATAAAATAGTTGCAAAAATTTACATAATGTGTTATAATAACGAGGAAGGTAAATTATACGGATACCTTCGAGGCCAATACTCGAAGGTGAAAGCCTCCGAGTATAAATTTTATTTATATGTCAAGGAGGACAATATAATGGCTAACAAGTTCTATATGGGTGCGTACGCAGGCTGCATCGGACATAGCGAGAACGGCTATCCGATTCCCGACTTCTTCATCGTGAAGATGGTCACCGACGCTGGTAAGACTCGTTTCTTCCAGTTCCACGAAAAGTACGGAATCGAGGAGAAAGGAAAGTGGAAAGAGGTTCCGTCTACTACGGAAAGATGTGTAAGTCTTGATGACACCGTTTACGACGATCCGGTTTGGCGGGTAAATGGGAAGAAGATTCCTCCTGAAAAGCTGGTGAAGCACTACGACATCGAAGATATTACCAAGTTGGTTGCTGAGAATTGGGCTTACTCGATTCGCACAAATAATGCAAAATCCCCGTATGCAAACAACAAGGTACTCTTGGAGATGTGCAAGGACGATGCCGGAGTAAAGTTGGACGGAAGACGTCAGGCACACAAGCCTATCATTGAAGCCATGAACTCTTATCTTATCAAAGAGAAAGAGTCCAAGAAGATGTTTAAAAATAACGTGTAAATTGAAAAAGAAAAGCTCGGTGAAAACCGGGCTTTTCTTTTTTAGGTAAAAGGAGTTGCGAAAATTTACATAATGTGCTAAAATGGTATGGAAGGTAGTTTTTTGTATACCTTCGAGGAAATACTCGAAGGTGAAAGCCTCCGAGTATAAATTTTTATTTATATATGTCAAGGAGGACAATATAATGGCACGTAAGTTTTACAAGGGTGCAAGTGCAGGTTGCATCGGACACACTGAGTCTGGTTTACCTATTAGAGACCATTTTATCGTAAAAATGGTTACTGATGCGGGAAGAGCAAGATTTTTTCAGTTGCAGGAGCAATATGGAACTAATTTCTGTGGAGAATGGATGGCAATTACTCCCACTACCCAAATGACTCGTGTAAACGAAGATGGGGACTGGTATCCTAAGCTTGTTTGGAAGTTAAATAGTGGTAAGGAATTTTCCATCGATGAACTCGAATTACGATATACAATTATCGAAATTACGGGCTTGATGGAAGAAATTGCAAAACTCTATTGCACAGAAAAGTTTATGACCTCTCCGTATGTTAAAATGAAAGCCTGTGTTGAAATTTGCTATTCCGCAAACGAACTCAATAGAAGAAATAAAGAGGACAAATTTATTATTGATTCTATTGAAAAGTACATGAAAGAGCAAAAAGAAAAACGAAAAGTACAAGAACTTGCTAAAGGTTAAGGAGAACCGATATGTATAATTACTTGATTGGTGCAGAAAGCAATGTTGAGTATTACCTTATTAATGAATTGAGTTATAAGCCTGTACGTCTATATTCACTTGTAATTCAAGTAGCAGGTCCTGTAATTAAAAATTCACAAGGTAACTGGGTAGCATTTGATGAGGAAAACAGGATTTTTCAAGTAAAAAAGACATTTGGCATGAGAAAAAACGGAGTATTTTGTGAAGCTGAAACCCGTTTTGAGGAAGTTGAAGATGAAGGAAGAATATACAAAATAGGTAAATATTTCTTGAATAATAAGGAAATACGATATGATGATTTGGTAGAGTGTTTTCTTATAAATGACATTAGTTTGGTTAGGACTATTGCAAGATTCCCATCGCCATACGTGTCTTTAGAGAAGTATTTATGCAGTTACAGGTTTCGAAAAATGGATAAAGAGAATCCAGTTGCAAAGGTTATCATAAGTGAGATAGAGGGAAAAAAATAATCCGAAAAGCTCGGCGAAAGCCGGGCTTTTTACTTTAAATTTCCGTTTTTTGCTTTGACATTCTTGATTTAATTCTATAAAATATATATGTTTTTACGAGAACTAAAAAGGAGAATGAAGTGAAAAAATGGCTAGATTTATGAGGGAGACTTTTAGTGATTATTCAATTGAAAATAATTTGAAATCGGCTGAAATTAAAGAGCTAAAATTGCATAAAAAACAAAATGTATTACAACTTGATTTAATTGCTAGTAGCCCTATTGGACTAAATGATATGATTTCATTTGAAGAGTATGCTATTAAGAAGTTTAATTTGAACTTTATATTATTTAACATAGAGTATAACGATTTAGAAGTAGAACAAAATATTGAAGCAGTGTGGAAAGACTTAATAAGATATGTTGGAAGACGTGAACCATTAGTCGCAAGTGCATTAGGTCATAGTAAATTAAAAATAGAGGACAATCATATACTTGTAAGTGTTGTTAATAAACTAGCGTACATATTAGAAACAAAGAAAATGAATGTCTTTTTTCAACGTGTTTTCAAGAATATGTATAATAAAAATTATATTGTTAAGTTTGAAAGTGGAGACAGTTCTGACTTTGAAGAAAAGTATAGGAATATGCAAAAGCTTCAAGAAAAAGTGCTTTTAGAACAGGTTGAACAAAGTAATAAAGAAACTGCACAAAATGTTGCAAATAATCCTGTTCAAAAGACTATGACTACATCCGACGGAAAAACTTTTGTACCTCGCCAAAAACTAACGGAAATAACAACCGAAAATCACGAAACAAGCAAACTCGAAGAAATAAAACGAGTAAAGGGAGAAGAAAGTCCGATAATATTTGGTTCAAGCTTAAAGATGAATTCTCAATATTATAAAATTGTTAATATACCACAAGTTAATCCAGGTGAAGAGTTGAAAGTAGTATTAGAAGGAAGTATGCTAAGTCCTGAAATGATTTCCGGCAAGAAACAAAATGATATAGTGTCATTTAATATATTTGATAGAACAAGTACAATTACTTGCAAATTCTTTCCTAAGAAAGATGACTCGGAAGTTGTATTTGGTAAATTGAAAAAAGCAAAGGCAGTAAGAGTAGAAGGTTCTGCAAGATATGATGAGTTTGCTAAAGAAGTAACTGTAATAGTTAGAACTGTTGTTGATGTTCCACCACAGCCAGAAGAAAAGAGAATGGATACAGCAGAAGAAAAACGTGTTGAATTACATTTACATACTAAAATGAGTCAAATGGATGCAATTACATCTTGTGAAGATTTGGTAAAACGTGCAATATCTTGGGGTTGGAAAGCAATGGCTATAACTGACCATGGAGTTGTTCAAAGTTTTCCGGAGGCCCATAAATATTTAGAGAAAACCGGAGCAGACATAAAGATTTTGTATGGTGTGGAGGGCTATTTTGTACCTGATAAAGATCCGGCTGTATTTGATTCTAAAAAGCAGGAAATTGATACGACTTATTGCGTATTGGACTTGGAAACTACCGGTATTTCACACTTTACTGAAAAAATAACAGAAGTGGGAATTATTAAAATAAAAGACGGAAAGATTATTGATACATTTGAAACATTTGTAAATCCTGAAAAGCCAATTCCACAAGAAGTAGTGGAGATTACTCATATAACAGATGATATGGTAAAAGATGCTGAGACCATTGATAAGATTATACCTCAGATAATTGAGTTTATAGGGGATAGTGTACTTGTTGCACATAATGCCGATTTTGATATTGGGTATCTAAAATATAATTTCAAAAAGTATGGATATGAATTAAATAATACATACATAGATACTTTAAGGCTTTCTAAGGCGGTTTTTCCCGAGTTAAAGAAGTATAAGTTAGGAGTTATCGCCGATTCATTAAATATAAAAGTTGATGTTGCACACCGTGCGTTAGATGATGTTAAGACACTAGTTGCGGTATTTAATAAAATTATAGATATAGCTAAAGAACAAGGTGCTACTATAATTGATGATTTTGATGATAAGTTTAAGATGGACTATAAAAAATTACCTTCTTATCATATTATAATTATTGCAAAAAATTATGTTGGACTTAAAAATTTATATAAATTGATTTCTTATTCGCATTTAAATTATTTCTATAAGAAGCCAAGGATTCCAAAGTCTATGCTAGATGAATTGCGAGAAGGACTTATAGTTGGAAGTGCTTGTAGTGAAGGTGAACTTTATCGAGCAATAGCGGACGGAAAGCCTGAAGAAGAAATAGAAGAAATTGCGTCTTATTATGATTATTTAGAAATTCAACCTCTTGGTAATAATGCATATATGCTACGAAATGGCTTGGTAGAGTCGGAGGATTCATTAATAGAAATAAATAAAAAGATTGTGGATCTAGCAGATAAGCAAAATAAGCTTGTCGTAGCTACTTGTGATGTTCACTTTATGGACCCGCAAGATGAAATATATAGAAGAATTTTAGAGGCAGGGCAAGGGTATAAAGATGCTGATGAACAAGCACCGTTATTTTTACGTACTACCGAAGAAATGCTAAAAGAATTTCAATATTTAGGCGAAGAAAAGGCTTATGAGGTTGTTGTAACAAACACAAATAAGGTTGCTGATATGTGTGATAAAATAAAACCTATTTCGCCTGAAAAATGTCCGCCTCATATCGAGGGGTGCGAACAAACAATTAAGGATATAGCTTATAATAAGGCACATGAGCTTTATGGGGATCCACTACCTGAGATTGTTCAAACCAGATTAGATAAAGAACTGGATTCTATTATAAAGAATGGATTTTCAGTTATGTATATTATTGCACAAAAGCTAGTTTGGAAGTCAAATGAAGACGGATACTTAGTAGGCTCAAGAGGGTCGGTTGGTTCTTCGCTTGTTGCGTATATGACTGGTATTACTGAGGTTAATTCACTTCAGCCACATTATAGATGCCCAAATTGTAAATTTTCAGACTTTACTGATTATGGAGTTAAGAACGGATTTGATTTGCCGGACAAAGATTGCCCTAAGTGTGGTGCTAAGTTTGCTAAGGATGGAATGGATATACCATTTGAAACATTCTTAGGATTTAATGGAGATAAAGAACCTGATATAGACTTAAATTTCTCGGGAGAATATCAAGGCATAGCACATAGATATACAGAAGTAATTTTTGGTAAGGGTACTACTTTTAAAGCAGGTACAATAGGTACTGTGGCTGATAAGACTGCATATGGATATGTTAAAAATTATTTTGAGGAACGTGGAAAGCAAGTGTCTAATGCTGAAATAGAGAGACTTGCGGTTGGATGTACTGGTATAAAGAGAACTACCGGTCAGCATCCTGGAGGAATTATAGTTGTTCCAAAGGGAAGAGAAATATTTGAGTTTTGTCCTGTGCAACATCCGGCAGATGACCCTGATTCAGACATTATAACTACGCATTTTGATTATCACTCAATAGACCAAAACTTATTAAAACTTGATATACTGGGTCACGATGATCCGACAATTATAAGAATGCTCCAAGACTTAACAGGGGTAGACCCTAAGACAATTCCACTGGATGATAAGGAAACTATGAGTATTTTTAGTTCTACAACAGCACTTGGAGTTACCCCGGAGCAAATTGGTTCTGAGGTTGGAACATATGGTGTACCGGAATTTGGTACAAAATTTAGCCGAGGAATGTTACTTGACACAAAACCTACAACATTTGAGGAATTAATTAGATTGTCCGGATTATCACACGGTACTGACGTTTGGCTTGGTAATGCTCAAGACCTTATAAACCAAGGAATAACGACCCTTAGTGAAGCGGTTTGTACGAGAGATGACATTATGGTTTATTTAATGAAGTGTGGATTAGAACCTAACTCAGCATTTAAAATTATGGAGGTTGTTCGTAAGGGTAAAGCTACGAAGGACCCTGAAAAATGGAAAGAATATGAGGCACTAATGCGTGAGCATAATGTGCCAGAATGGTATATGGAATCTTGTAAGAAAATTAAGTATATGTTCCCTAAAGCACACGCTGCAGCTTATGTAACGATGGCTTTTAGAATTGCGTGGTTTAAGGTACATATTCCAAAGGCTTATTATGCCGCATATTTTTCAATAAGAGCTAAACAATTCGATTACGATATAATGTGCTTTGGTAAGGATAAAGTAAAATGTAAAATGAAAGAAATTGAACAGCAAGGGAATCAAGCACAAAATAAGGATAAAGAAATGTATCCTGTTTTGGAGTTAGTTCTAGAAATGTATGAAAGAAAAATTAAATTCTTAGATGTTGACTTGCGTAAGTCCCATAGCACAAAATTCTTGGTAGAAGAAGAAGGAATAAGACCGCCACTAAATAGTATCCCGGGACTGGGAGAAGTCGCTGCTGAGGGAATATATAAGACGGTTAATGAAGATACATTTGATTGTATCGATGAACTTCAAGCAAAGTCTCACGCAGGTAAAGTGGTAATGGATTTACTTAAAAACTTTGGATGTTTAAGAGGAATTCCTCAAAGCAATCAAATGTCATTGTTTGAAATGTAATATAAGAGGTTATTTATGGATGAATTTATAAAGAAAGTTGCGTCTCTTCGTAACAGGTCTACGAATAAAAATATAATAACGTATACTGGTTTTTTGACACCTGCAGAGCAACAAATTGTAAAGAATAATTGGCGTGATGTTAAATTTTTGGGTGGAAATGGCGGGCAAGAAAGGTGTCGTGCATTTTTCTTGCCAAGTTATATTGATGAAATAGATATGACTGAATATATAAAGGCACTTAGGATAAGTTTTTCATTTAAAACACTTTCGCATAGAGATTTTTTAGGTGCTATATTAAACTTAGGAATAAAGCGAGAATGTGTTGGCGATATATATGTCTTTGAAAAAGAGGCTTATGTCTTTATTACTCCGGAGCTTGTCGATTACATTAAGATTAATTTGACTAAGGTTGGTTCAGTAGGCGTAGTAATAGAAGAAGTAGCATTAAAAGACGTAAAATTGCCTGAATTAAGCTTTGAAGAAATTAAGTTTACTGTTCAAAGCTTAAGACTAGATAGTATCGCTTCTGGGATTTTTAGGGTTTCTAGAGAGAAGATGAGTTCTATTATAAAAAATGGAATTGTTACTCTTAACTATTTAGCGTGCGATAATGTGAGTAAAAATATAGAAATTAATGATATAATTTCTATTAGAAGGTATGGAAAAGCGATTATTAGCGAAATAGGAGGACAGTCTAAGAGCGGAAAGACTTTTATTGTAGCAAAAAAATACAAATAAGATTTACATAATTATTGACGGGAACACCACTTTATGGTAAACTATATAGTGGTGTTTATATTTTTAAAAATAATAATATGTTTTATTGTTGGAAGGAGAATCTCAAATGAGGTATACTAGAGTATTACTTAAAATTAGCGGAGAAGCGCTAAAAGGTCCTGCCGTTCCACTCGATACTGCAAAGCTTGACTATGTTACAGACGAAATTATTGCACTGTACAAAAAAGGCATAGAAGTTGCGGTTGTTGTTGGCGGTGGTAATATTTCACGAGGCTCTCTTGGAGAAAAGTGGGGTATTTCACCTGTGGATTCTGACATAAACGGTATGCTTGCTACGATTGTGAACGCCGGTTGGATAAGTTCTATAATTGAGGCAAAAGAACCCGAAAGTGTCAGAAAGATGGTTAGCATTTCATCGTCATATTGCGGTGAGATGTATTCACCGGCAAAGGCAAAGTCTTATCTAAAAGCAGGTAAGATTGTTGTTATTGGGGGTGGAAACGGAATTGCACTTTCTACGACTGATTCAGCAGCAATTCAAAGAGCTGTTGAGTTATCTGCAAATTGCGTGGTAATGCTTAAAAATGGAGTAGATGGTATTTATACCTCTGACCCTAGAAAGGACAAGGATGCAAGAAGATATGCTTCAATAAGTTTTGATGACTTTAAAAAGATGTCGGCCGGTGTTATGGACGAAACTGCTGCGATAATTGCCGAGAAGTATGAACTTCCGATGCATGTTGTAGATTTTAGTCAACACGGACTTTTGAGCGAAATTTGTGAAGGAGAAAAAGATGTTGGAACGTATGTAGGAGATTGTGAAACAAGGTTGTATTGATTAAAAAACAAGAGTGGAAAGTGTTTTTCCACTCTTGTTTTTTTTGTAAAATTTTTAGAATATATCGGAAAATATTGACATTTTGTAGTTTATTTAGTACTCTTAACTTGCAAGTAAAAAGAGAGCAACAAAAAAGACTTGAAAAATCAAGTCTTAGTGCATACCATATGCAGTCGTTTTAACGACGATTTGAATAAATTTTTATTTGAACTTATGGTGTAATCTTATAAGGTAGTCATAAGATTAGCTTAAGTATATCATAACAGGAGGAAATGTCAAGTATGAAAAAACAATTTGGAGATTATTTTTTAGGCTTTGATATCGGAACTGATTCGATTGGTTGGGCTGTTACTAATGAAAATTATGAATTATTAAAATTTAATGGAAAAGCTATGTGGGGAATACACTTATTTGAAAGCGGGAAGACAGCCGAAGAGAGAAGAATGGCTAGATCATCACGTAGAAGAACAATGAGGAATAAAGCTCGTTTAGAATTACTTCGTGAACTTTTTGCTAAAGAAATAAATAATGTAGATCCTATATTTTTTGAGAGGTTAGACGAAAGTAAATTTTGGATGGAAGATAGAACTACTAAGCAAACTAATACATTATTTAACGATATAAATTATAAAGATAAGGACTTTTATCGTGAATTTCCAACAATTTATCATTTGAGGTCGAGACTTATACATAATTCGGAAAAGGCTGATGTAAGATTAGTGTATTTGGCATTACATCATATAATAAAACATAGAGGGCACTTTTTATTTGAAGGACAGGATTTTAACACTGCTACTTCTTTTGATGTAATTTTTGAAGAATTAATAAACACACTAAGTGATTATGGAATAGAATTTACTTGTACTAATTATTCTGCTATAGAAGAATTGTTAAAAGATAAGCATAAGGGTGTAAAGGATAGAAAAAGAATATTGGCTGAAATTTTGAATGCTGATGATAAAGTAAAAAAAGCTGTATGTGATTTAATGGCAGGTGGTACGGTAAAATTATCTGATTTGTTTGAAGATGAGTCTTTAGATGATAGTGAAATGCCTAAAATTAGTTTCTCAGATGGGATAGATGAAAAAATAGACATATTAAGAGATATATTAGACGAAAGATTATTTATTGTAGAAAAGATTAAGGCAGTTTACGACTGGGCAATTTTAGTTGATATTTTAAAAAACAATGAGTTTATATCTGATGCTAAAAAAGATATTTTTGATGAGCACTCTAGAGATTTGAAACTATTAAAGGAACTAATAAAAACATATGTGCCCGAAAAATATGATGAGGTATTTAAGGACAATAAACAAAAGGCCAATTATTGTACGTATGTGGGTAAAGTAAGCAAAAAAGGTGAAGTTTTGAACAATGGTATATGTCTACAAGAAGATTTTTGCAAATACCTTAGAACTATTATCCCTATGGATAAAGTAAATGATAGTGAGTTTGAAGATATTTTATTTAAGATAAATAATAATATTTTATTACCAAAGCAAGTCTCGAAAAATAATAGTGTTATTCCTTATCAACTAAACTTAAAAGAGTTAGAAAGAATTTTAGATAATGCCTCTAGTTATCTTCCGTTTTTGTTGGAGAAGGATGAAAATGGGTTAAGTGTTAAAGATAAGGTAAGGAGTATATTTACTTTTAGGATTCCTTATTATGTAGGTCCACTTAACTCAAATTCAGAGAATTCGTGGATTGTAAGGAAAGAAGAGGGGAAAATATATCCTTGGAATTTTGAAGAAAAAGTTGATTTAGAAGCGTCTGCTACAGAATTTATTGAACGAATGACAAATATGTGTACGTATTTAATTGGAAAAAAGGTTATGCCGAAAGATTCCATTTTATATAGTAAATATATGATTTATAATCAACTCAATAATATAAAAATAGATGGGGAAAAATTACCTGTTGATATAAAAAACAGATTATTTAGAGATAAGTTCTTAAATGAGAAACGTACTACTAATCTTAAATCAAAGTCTATTTTGGAGTATCTTAAGACTCAAGGACTTATAGAAGATATAAAAGATGTTCAACTTACTGGAATTGATGGGGAAATAAAAGGAACTATGAAGGCATATAATGACTTCAAGGAAATTTTAGTGGATAATTTCGATGAAGTACTTGCAGATGAAATTATAAAGAAGATAGTTATCCTGGGTGATGATAAAAAGATGCTTAAGAATAACTTGAAATTAGATTATGGTAGTAAATTAACTGATGAACAAATTAAACAGATTGCAAAGAAAAAATATACCGGTTGGGGTAGATTTTCGAGAGAATTTTTAACTGAAGTGTATCATACGGATAAAGCAACGGGAGAATGCATTAGCATAATGACTGCACTAGAGAATACTAATGATAATTTAATGCAGTTACTTAGCAATGATTATGATTTTAAAAATAAAATTGATGAGAAAAATGCATATGCAAATGGTAGAACGGAGGATATTAGTTATAAAGACATTGAAGATTTATATGTTTCTCCGGCTGTAAAACGTAGTATATGGAGAACTGTTGTTTTAGCGAAGGAGATAAAGAAAGTAACGGGACATGTGCCAAAGAAAATATTTATAGAAATGGCTAGAGGAGAAGAAGAGAAAAAAGAAAGAACTATATCAAGGAAACAACAACTTTTGGATTTATATAAAAACTGTAGAGCTGAGGCTAAAGACTTGATAAGTGATTTAGAAAATACTGCTGATAGTAAATTAAATGGGGACAAGTTATTTTTATACTATACTCAAATGGGGAGATGTATGTATAGTGGCGAAAGGATAGATTTAGATGAACTTACTACTAAATATGATATAGAGCATATTTTTCCACAATCAAAGGTTAAAGATGACAGCTTAGATAATAGAGTACTGGTAAAGAAAGAATTAAATGCAAAGAAGAGTGATACATATCCTATACCTGATGAGTGCGTAACTAATTCGGCTAGAGTTTTATGGAAAGCATTAAGAGAGAAGAAATTTATTACCGAGGAAAAATACAATAGATTAACTCGTAGAAATGGATTTTCTGAGAATGAATTGTCAGGATTTATCGCAAGGCAACTTGTTGAGACACGTCAGTCTACTAAGGCGGTGGCAGATATTCTAAAGAAGATGTTTGAGGATAGTACAATTGTTTATGTTAAGGCGGGGAATGTGTCTAGATTTAGGCAAGATAACGAGTTTATAAAGTGTCGTGCAGTAAATGATTATCATCATGCTAAAGATGCATATTTAAATATAGTTGTGGGAAATGTATATGACACTAAGTTTACGAGTAATCCGGTTACATTCATAAAGAGTGGCGCTAAATACAGCTTAAATAAAGTGTTCGATTTTGATGTTGAGAGAAATGGTAAAGTGGCTTGGAATAAGGAAAGGTCTTTAGAACAAGTAAAAAAAGTTATGGCAAGGAACAATATTTTATTTACTAGATATGCTACTGAGGCAAAAGGGGCTTTGTTTGACTTATTGCCTATGAAAAAAGGAAATGGTCAATTACCACTTAAATCGTCTGATTCGAGATTGAGAGATATAGAAAAGTATGGGGGATATAATAAGGTTGGAGGAGCTTATTTTATTTTAATAGAGCATGAAGTGAAGGGAAAAAAAGTTAAGACAATCGAATTTGTTCCTATTTACTTAGCTAAGGAAATTGAAAAGGACAGCGGTAAATTAGCCCAATATTGTAATTGTAATTGGGTTAATCCAAGAATTATTATTCCAAAAATAAAGATAAATACATTATTCTGTGTGGATGGATTTTATATGCATTTGTCTGGAAGGAGTACGAACAATATAGAGTTTAAATGTGCAAATCAATTAGTGTTAAATGAAGAGAATATTAAATATTTGAAGAGGGTTACTGGGTATATAGAAAAATGTAAGGAAAGAAAAACAAAATTAGAAATTAATGAACACACAAAGATTACTGCCGAGGAGAATATAAAGATATATGATGAATTACTAAATAAGTTGAAAACATCAGTTTATTCTAAAAAGTTAGAACCAGCAATTTTAAATTTAGAAAATGGTAGAGAAAAGTTTATAGGCTTAGAATTAAATGAACAATGCCAATTAATTTGCGAAATATTAAAATTAACACAATGTGCTCCTGCCAAAGCAGACCTTTCTTCTATTGGTGGCTCGACAACATCTGGACAATTGAGGATAAGTAAAAACATAACCAAATTAAAAAATATCTATATAATCAATCAATCACCGACAGGATTGTTTGAGGAGAGGAAAAACTTAGCTGATTTATGAGTTGGCGAGTGGTAGCCATAACAAAGCGGTGCAAGTTAGATTTACGCCTTAATTACCTAGTAGTAAGAGGCGATGAAACCCTTAGAATACATTTGTCGGAAATTTCTACATTAATTATAGAGACAACAACAGTTTCAATTACGACCGCTTTGCTATGTGAGCTTACAAAACGAAA
This sequence comes from uncultured Clostridia bacterium, assembly GCA_934500865.1. Classification (GTDB taxonomy): domain Bacteria; phylum Bacillota; class Clostridia; order TANB77; family RGIG9151; genus RGIG9151. The sequence continues at coordinate 12,496 of CAKSUD010000028.1, forward strand.
AATTAAAGTAATATTTTGCGACGAAAAGCATAATCCATCTTCTGAATTAGTTCCGTACTATGGTAGTCATGATACAAGCGATAAAGTTAGAGTTCAAGTAAAATGGACCGAGGCTATAAAAGTGGAGATATGGACAGAAATTATAAAAGAAAAAATAAAAAATCAAGCAATTTTATTAGAAAGATTAGAAAAGTCTGAAGCCAAGCTACTTAGGAAATATATATATGAAGTAAAATTGAATGATGAAACTAATAGAGAAGGACATGCGGCAAAGGTATACTTTAATTCTTTATTTGGAATGGCTTTCGGGAGAAACGAGGAAAATTATATAAATTCGTCACTAAATTATGGGTATAGTATAATTTTGTCTGCTGTTAATAGAGAAATTGTTTCATTGGGGTATATTACTCAGCTAGGGTTATTCCATGACAATATGTTTAATCAGTTTAACCTTAGTTGCGATTTAATGGAACCATTTAGACCAATAGTTGATGAGCTTGTATATAATATGCAACCTAAAAAATTTGATATAGACGAAAAAATAATTCTTATGGATGCATTAAACAAAGAAGTTATTATAGATAATAAAAAACAATATGTAAATAATGCTATAAAAATTTATTGTAAAAGTGTTTTGGATGCGTTAGATAGTAACGATATTTCAAAAATGAGGTTTTACGGAAATGAGTTATAGATATATGAGAGTTATTGTTATGTTTGATTTGCCTACAATAACGGCAAATGATGGAAGAGAGTATAGAAAGTTCAGAAAATTTTTAATAAAGACAGGCTTTATTATGATGCAGGAATCGGTTTATTCTAAATTAGTATTAAATGCTAATGCTGCCGAGGCAGTTATTGCAAATGTAAGGAGGAATAAACCACATGCTGGTATAATTCAACTGCTTACTGTTACAGAAAAACAATTTTCTAATATAGAATTGGTAGTTGGTACAATACATAAGGATGTGCTAGATACTACGGAAAGGTTGGTTATTATATGAGACTAATGTATCCAATTTTTGAAACTCCGGTCGTATTTGAAGAAAATAGAGTTAACATAGTTGTAATTGAAAATCAAAAGGCTTTTTTTGAGTTTGTTATGGCTATATCGGATAAAGGGAATGGTGCTGAATCTGAAGTTGTACTTTCTAAGAACTTTGAAGAGATAAAATTTGATAGAATTGCGGATGTTACAACAGACATTATAAGCTTGGACTGTAATAATAAAAAAGTAGTTTCTAAATTATATGCGAAGTTAAATGAAATTGCTTTTCAAGAAGAAAATTACACGTTAACTTTAGATATAGTTAGTAAGATTAGTGAGTATCTATTAACCATTACACAAACATTACCTTGTGGAGTAAGTTTCGATGAAAGTGTGGAACTAAGTCAATTATTTAAGAGTGTAGCACTTAGAATAGATACAGATGGTAAAAATCTTCTAGAGAGACTTTGCGATTATGTTGAAGTTATGAATGAATTTTGTGGAACTGAACTTTTTGTGCTTGTTAATTTAAAGTCTTATTTAGGGGGAGAGGAGTTAAAAGAATTTTATAAATTTTGTGGTTATAAAAAGATGACATTACTACTGATAGAGAATGTTTTAAGAGAACAGCTTGATGCCGAATGTATAAAAATTATTGATAATGATTTGTGCGAAATATCTTGAAATATTAATGTGAAAATTATAATATGTTTCTATAAGGTTTCACTATATGCTTTATAAGAATTTACCCCGTGTTGTGGTGGCACGAAAATTTTCAAATTTGAGATTTGAGGTTTGAGAATGGTGTAATCCTATAAGGTAGTCAAACTGCTACAATACCGAAGAACAGCCTTACTATGTTTGAGAATGGTGTAATCCTATAAGGTAGTCAAACGGAAAAAGAAAGAATAAAACGTGCAAGTAAGTTTGAGAATGGTGTAATCCTATAAGGTAGTCAAACTTTGACAACGGAACAGTAGCGACGGCAACAGTTTGAGAATGGTGTAATCCTATAAGGTAGTCAAACTTGCCAAGAATGGTTAAAACAGCCGTATCAGTTTGAGAATGGTGTAATCCTATAAGGTAGTCAAACTATATCTAATGCGACTCAATGGTTATATGAGTTTGAGAATGGTGTAATCCTATAAGGTAGTCAAACTATTAAAATAATGCAAAGTATTCCTATGAAGTTTGAGAATGGTGTAATCCTATAAGGTAGTCAAACATCATTAGGTTTCTTGATTATACGTGCATTGTTTGAGAATGGTGTAATCCTATAAGGTAGTCAAACTATAAAAATTATCCTTCTACAGAATCATATGTTTGAGAATGGTGTAATCCTATAAGGTAGTCAAACTATTTGTTCTTGTATATGTCAAACGTAAAGGTTTGAGAATGGTGTAATCCTATAAGGTAGTCAAACCTGAAGAAGAAACTAAAAAATAACTCACTAGTTTGAGAATGGTGTAATCCTATAAGGTAGTCAAACACTAGGAGTACGCTGATATGCTCCACGGCAGTTTGAGAATGGTGTAATCCTATAAGGTAGTCAAACAAATTGTCTGACGAGTCGAAGAGTTCAGAGGTTTGAGAATGGTGTAATCCTATAAGGTAGTCAAACTGGTAATTTAGGTTGGAATTCAACTAAACAGTTTGAGAATGGTGTAATCCTATAAGGTAGTCAAACTTACAGAACTCATACGCAAGAAAGCAGCGAGTTTGAGAATGGTGTAATCCTATAAGGTAGTCAAACAAAAACTATTTTGGTATGTCGGATAAGCAAGTTTGAGAATGGTGTAATCCTATAAGGTAGTCAAACTTCATTCATTAACGTATCACCTGTTGAAGAGTTTGAGAATGGTGTAATCCTATAAGGTAGTCAAACAACTAAAGAAAAAGTGAAGGAGGTTCTCTGGTTTGAGAATGGTGTAATCCTATAAGGTAGTCAAACTCTACAGTGTCCTTCCCATGTATTATTATGGTTTGAGAATGGTGTAATCCTATAAGGTAGTCAAACAGCGTAACTTCTACACCCTTCAATGTCTGAGTTTGAGAATGGTGTAATCTTATAAGGTATAGTCAAACTATTACAAGAAAGTTTTAGCAATGATATTATAAAGCAAATAGCACAAGAATCAAAGATTAATAAAATTACCATAGGAGTGGATACTGCAAGCCACTATTATGGCAACACCAAGCTTGGAAATGATTATAGCGACAGAACAGTTAGACATGAATTTGGGCATATGGTAGATTATTCAAATAATTGGTTATCAGATGCAAAAGAGTTTTTGATGGCGATTGAAAAGAATATAGAATCCAGCGTAAATTTATATCATGATATTGTGAATGATGATAAAAAGATGTATGCTTTAAGCGATGCTATGAGTAAAATTACTCAGGACACAGTAAAAGGGCAATATTGGCATAATGATGCTTATTGGAATAAACCTAAGAAACTTCAAAGAGAAATATTTGCTCAGTTGTTTAGTGTAGCTAGGGCGGACGATATTGAGCAGTTGGAAGTATTGCAAAAATGTTTTCCAAACACCTTTGAAGCATTTAGTGTAATAATCGGGAGGTTGATATAGATGTATGACGGAGAACTTGATGAAGAAGTTGAGATATGGTTAGATAAGTACGAAGAAATATTTTCAGAAGGTTTACCTTTAATGCAGTTCAGTGGTGGAAAAGAAGAATTGATAAGAGTAGTAAAGAAGTGCATAGAAATAAATAGAAAATATGATACAAGTTGGTGGGATAAACATCCAGACTGGAATTCGTAGTTAAAGAATAAAAGCATTATACAAAATGTATAGTGTTTTTATTGGTCAGAAGATTAGACCTAAAACAGTCAATCCTAAGGCGAAAGCAACAGCTTTAAAACTACTTAGAGGGGGAATTCTTGGACACATACGTTGTATTGGCAAAAACATTTTTCAGTTGTATAACTGCATTTAGATAAAGGCGTTTGATTCAATTTTCTATTGAAAAAATCTAGAGCATAATAACATTTGAAAAGAATATAAGTCAGTTGTATAATAAGATTGAAAGTGAGAGTGAAAGGAATGGACAAAGAGAAAATATGGGAGGAAATATTGGCAAATCCTCATTACTCCAGAACAAAAAAGAACTCTACACAAAATATAGGAAGTGGGAAAACTCAAGCTAGCCAAGAAGGGACCTCAATTCAGAAGAAGTAAAGTTAAAAGAAACAATAAAAAATAATTGTAGAAGTGAGGATAGAATTTGATGATTTTGAAGACGATAATATTCAAATATTTCTAAAACTACCACGGAAGATGATAAGATTTTTGGTAGGGCTGATGGAGGGAGAAGATTAGCAGGCAAAGAGCTTGCTTTTTCTATGCCTGAAAATGATAGCCAAGGCAGAAAATAAATTGGCTTACCTACTACAATATTAATTTTGAAAATGTACAAGCAATGAAGTATAATAAAATTGGAGGCGCTAGGAATGACAAAATTCAATTCAGAGGAATGCTGGAAGGAAATAATGAGCTATCCGGGATATACGAGGAGAATAAACCCACTCAAACACAAGAATACACAAAGCCAGAATATGAGTGACTCGGAAAGTCAGTTACCCCAATTTCAGGAGATAGAGGTACTGAAGCAATAGGATAGCTTCACACGAGATAAAGATTAAGCACTAGCTAAACGGTATTAAAAAAGGATTACAAAACTTTGTAATCCTTTTTTGGTGCTGATGGTGGGAGTCGAACCCACACTCCTCTCGGAACTTGATTTTGAGTCAAGCACGTCTGCCAATTCCATCACATCAGCAAGTACTCAAAAAGTATATAATAATTTTTCTTAAAATTCAAGCTTTTTTCTTAAAAATATGGTAAAATGTTAGTAAGTACCTTTTTGTAAAGGAAGTGAGTGAATTTGAACTATTATAAATTGCTAAATGTACCCACAAATGCAAATGAAAAAGAGATAAAGAAAGCATATAGAAACCTTGCAAAAAAGTATCATCCGGATATGTACCAAGGCGATAAGAGTGTTGCTGAAGAAAAGATGCAACTTATTAATGAAGCGTATGATACATTATCTGATACGGCACTTAGAAAAGAATATGATAAAAAAATCGGGTTATATAAAGAGCCTGAAATTAAGGCAAGTGCGAATAGCAGTTATAATACTACATCAAGTTATCGTTCAAATACCACTCGAAATTATAATAACGTAAAGTATAGACCGAATAATTCAAATATATATTATGATAATTACGGATATGCCGAGACAAATTATACGTCATATACAGGCGACAGATATACTAGAAACAAATATGAAGAAAGAATTAAGTTAGATAAAAAAGATGTAATAACAAAAATATGCATACTACTTGCTATTGCTGTTCTTATATTGGTTGGACTTATAAATATGATGGTAG
>CAKSUD010000029.1 GCA_934500865.1 uncultured Clostridia bacterium
ACGAAGAAGAACTTGAGGAGAGTACTGCTACTGTCTCCCCTATCCAATTTGAAGAGTTAACAGATGATTTAATTGCTGATGAAAAAGAAAATATGAATTTATTAATGGACCTTCAACTTCAAGTTAGTGTTGAACTTGGTAAAGTAAAGAAACCTATTAAGGATATTTTGCAATTTACTCAAGGTACTATCGTAGAACTTGATAGACTTGCCGGAGATAATGTTGATGTTTTAGTTAGCGGAAAGATTATTGCAAAAGGCGAAGTCGTAGTTGTAGACCAAAACTTTGGTGTGCGTATAACAAAAATCGTATTACCTGAAAAAAGAGTTTAAATTTTGGAAGGAGTCACATATGGGTGCACAAATTGTTAGCTTACTTACTATTTTAATCGCATTAGGTAGTGTTTGTTTTTTAGCTTTTATTACCACTAAGTTTATAGGTAAAAAATCCGGTGGTATGATGAAAAGCAAACATATGAAAGTGATTGATTCACTTTCTATGGGATTTGACAAAACTCTATATCTTATCCAAGTAGGAAAACAATATGTACTAATGTGCTCTTCCGTTAAAGGTTTTGACTTTATTTGTAATGTTGATGACTCTATGATAAACCTTGATGTTACAAATATTGAAAATGATAAAAAAGGTTCTTTTGGTAAGTATTTTGACTTTTTTAAAGTGAGTGAAAATAACACTTCTCATGAAGATAATTCAATGAATAAGAACTTGCAAAAACTAAGGGATGCATTTAACAATAAAAAGTAAAAGTGAGGGCTTAAATACAAATGATTAAAAAAATGAAATTTATCTCAATTATTTTAATAATGTTTTTGATGTTTTCCTCAGTATCTTTTGCAACAACTCTTACCATTCCGACAGTTACAATTGGTGTAGAAAATGCTACTGAACCTCAAGAGACAGTAAACACTATACAAATTATATTACTACTTACTGTTTTAGCATTAGCTCCATCAATTTTAATTTTAATGACATCATTTACACGAATCATAATCGTGTTATCATTTTTGCGTAGTGCTATGGGAACTTCGCAAATGCCACCTAACCAAGTGCTTGTTGGTTTAGCATTGTTCTTGACTTTTTTCATTATGAGTCCTACATTTGCTAAGATTAACACCGATGCTCTTCAACCTTATTTAGCAAATGAAATTACACAGCAAGAAGCTTTTGATAATGCTGTAAAGCCTTTAAAAACTTTTATGCTTAGCCAAATTAGAGGCGAAAAAGATTTGGCATTATTTTTAGAGCTTTCTGGTGAAAAGGCTCCAGAAAATTTAGAGGATTTACCTCTTACTATAATAATTCCTGCTTTTACAATCAGTGAATTAAAAGTTGCATTCCAACTAGGTTTTATCGTTTATATTCCATTTTTAATTATAGATATGGTGGTTGCAAGTACACTTATGTCAATGGGTATGATGATGCTCCCACCTACAATGATTTCATTGCCATTTAAACTACTTATATTCATTTTAGTAGATGGTTGGAACTTACTTATTACTTCTGTTGTATCCGGGTTTGTCCGATGAATTAATTTATACATAAGATTAGGAGGCGAAGAATATGAATACTGATGCAATTATGGACGTTGCTATAAACTCTATGAGTGTTGCTATAACCCTTGCTGCTCCTATTCTTTTAGTCAGTATTATCGTAGGACTTGCCGTTAGTATATTCCAAGCTACTACCCATATTCAGGAGCAGACATTAACATTTGTGCCAAAGGTTCTATCTATTGTCGGTGTGCTTCTATTACTTGGTTCTTGGATGTTATCTGTCATGGCTAATTTTATTACAGAGTTATTTACAAATATGAATACAATGTTTCTATAATTATTCAAAAAATATATAAGAGTAGGTGAAAAAGAAATATGCCGGATTTTAATACATTTGTTCAAAATTTTGATGCCATTTTATTAGTTTTGGTAAGAATGACCGGCTTATTTATTCTCTCACCTGTTTTCGGTAGGCAAAATATGCCGGTTGTGCTTAAAATCGGATTTGCCTTTTTTTTGACTTTAATTTATGTGACTGCCACAAACAACTTAACTATTGATTACCAAAATAGCATTGTATTATATACAATTTTTATTGCTAAAGAACTTGCAATAGGTATAATAATGGGATATGTTACTTATATAGTTATGTCAGGTATTTATCTTGCAGGTCAGCTCATAGATGCCCAAGTTGGATTCGGTTTTGCTAACGTTCTAGATCCCATAACCAATATCCAAGTCCCACTTACATCAAATTTCTATTATACATATATAATACTAGTTTTTCTAATTATCAATGGACATCATATGCTAATAAGAGCACTTTTTTATAGCTTTCAGGTACTCCCTGCTGGAAAATTAACGTTTAGCTCAGATGTAATTTATGAACTTACACAAATAATGGCTAATATGTTTGAAATAGGCTTAAAAATAGCAGCTCCTATCATTGTTGCCGTTTTCATAGTTGATGTTGTATTAGGTATTCTTTCAAAAACCATACCTGAAATGAACGTATTTATGCTAGGTATGCCAATAAAAATATTTGTTGGACTAATAATTATTACAATAACGCTATCTGGTGCTCCTACAATTGCTGAAGGGCTTACTGTAATAATGGAGGAAAAGATATTAGTATTTTTCAATGCGATGAGTAGCTAGGAGAAAGGAGGTATAAATTAATATGGATTTAGAAGAAGAAAAGAAACAATTTAATATTAATTTATACTTGCGAATTCCACTCCAGTTCTTCGCAGATAGCGATGAAAAAACTGAAGAACCTACCCAAAAACGTAAGCAAGATGCCAGAAAAAAAGGTCAAGTTTTCAAAAGCACAGAATTAAATTCTGCTGTTGTACTCTTGGCTGTTTTTGTATGTTTAAAAACATTTGGGCTTAGCCTATATGCAAAAATGGTAGAATTAATGAATCTTACATTTGAAGTTTACATGATAAAAGATGATTTGTTCACGATTAGCGGAATTATGGCACTAGCTACTGAGCTTGCTGTTCGCTTCTTTTCTGCCTTACTCCCTATTTTCGCTTTCGCCGCATTAGTCGGTGTAATTGCTAATTTAATGCAAAGTGGACTAATCTTTACCACAGAATCAATAAAACCAAAATTCAGCAATATAAATCCAATTAACGGGCTTAAACAAACTTTCTCTTTAAAAAATATTGCTGAATTCTTCACAAAAACATTATTAAAAGTTATTGTAGTTGGCTTCATTGCATATTCTACAATAAAGGACAACTATACCGCAATTATAAATACACTAAACCTAAATGCTAGTTCTATCGCACAATATATTACGGGCACAATAGTCGATTTAGGAATAAAAATTTCAATGTGGTTAGTTGTCGTTGCTATCTTAGACGTTGTTGTTCAAATTAGAAAACACAAAAAAGATTTAAGAATGACAAAGCAAGAAATCAAAGAAGAATTCAAGCAAACAGAAGGAAATCCGCAGATCAAGGGTAAAATTAAACAAAAGCAAAGGCAAATGGCTGTAAATAGAATGATGCAGCAAATTCCCAAAGCAGATGTTGTTATTACAAACCCAACTCACTTTGCCGTAGCCATAAAGTATAATCCTGAAGAAAGCGATGCACCAATTGTAATTGCAAAAGGTCAAGATTATTTGGCTTTTAGAATAAAGGAAATAGCAAAAGAAAATAAAGTTGAAATAGTGGAAAATAAAGCTTTAGCAAGAACCTTGTATGCTGCTGTTGAAATTGGTGACCCAATTCCTGAGGAATTATATCAAGCAGTTGCAGAAATCTTGGCATACGTTTACTCTATCAAGGCTGGTTAAAAAGTTGTCCTATTCATGCTCTCTCCAAATTTCTTCATTTCCTCAATAAATTTAATCATCTCATCCGGAATATCCAGCCTTGGCTTATGTGCAATCTTAAATGCTAAACTATCACTCTCATCTTTAACCTTATTAATCATATCCGGAACCTCTAACAATCTTTCAATATATAAATTAACCTCCCTTAAATCTCCCTTCATATAATAAACTTTTATTGCTTTCTCCAAAAAGCTAACATATTCTATATAATTAAGCATCGTATATTTCTTATTCTTAACTATCCAGAGCTCGTACTCATATGCTTTATCATAATTCCCAAAAGCTTGTTCTTTCTTAGACAACCAAAAACAAGCATTCAAAAAATATTTATTTTTATCATAAAGCTTGTTAGCAAGGTCGACTCCCTTTCTCGTATCTGTAGTAGCTTCCAATTCTTTATTTAGCGTGATAGAATACGGAAACAAAGTATTACCAATGTCATACCTTCCAAACGCATTAAGCGAAATTACAAAACCAAAGAATAAATATATGCATCCAATCGTCACAATTCCAATTCGTAATTTAAAACTATTATTAATCTTAACTTTATTTGTGAACTCTAAAGTCATAAAAAGTACTAACATAATAGCCATAAATTCCATATTAAAATCAATTAAGCTATGCCCTAAAATAACAATCATAAGAACTCTGTCACGAGCTTGAACTTTCTTATCAAAGAAGCCTATAATAAAAATAACAACAATAAATAAAGCGGGAATCATCCCAGCATCAAGCGCTACTTGTAAAAGTCCATTATGCACAAATTTTGCATCATATGCTCCAGTTTGGAACCCTTCTTGCATATACCACCAAGCCATATAACCATATCCAAAAATATTTTTTCCTATAAGCCTTAATGCATCTTTATAGTATAAAATTCTAAGAACCCATTCACTAGAATTTACTGTGGTTTCAGTCAATCTATTATTAACTCCAAAATTATTCATTATAATAGTAACGATAGTCCCAACTATAATCATCATTCCTAAATTAATAAGATTTTTCTTACGCATATTGCTATTAAACATAAGAATTAGCAAATATGAAAAAACAGAGATAATCATTATCGCCCTACTATTAGTAAGAAGAATTCCGACAAATAACAAATTTATTTTTATTAAATCTACTACTTTTAGTTCTTTTTTAAATCCAATAATTATAATTCCAATCAGTAAAAATAAAGCAAATGAATTGGCATAATTAAAAAATCCTGCCAATCTATTTTGATAAAAAAATATTCCACTTTCTACTCCTAAAATTTTCTCACCAGCAGAGACTACAAGGATAATACATACCATTATAGTCCCAATTTCAGCTACAGCATTAAACCACTTGTCTTTTTGTTCTATTGTGTATCTATACTGCATAACCACCATAATAAAAAGTGGAACAGTAAAAAATTTCAAAAAACCTAAAAATGATAATTCAGTATCAACAGAGTAAAAAGTTGTGATTAAATATGAAAATGACCATATTAAAATCATTATAAACTTTATATCTTTAGAAAATATAAATTCTCCATTCTTTACTATTTTATATAGTAACAATGCGACCAAAACCACATCAAGTATAAAAACTATATGTAATTCATTTGCGCCTTGAAAAAATGGAAAAATTGCCAACATTCCCATTTTATGCACTCCTTATAAGATATATGGTTAATAATATCACATTTTGTGCCTCTTTTCAACACTAATATATATTATTTTCTATAATAGTAGAAACTGTGCATAAAAAAAAGACTATCCCTTTTTGAATAGCCCAACTGTATTTTTAATTAATTTCATCCATACCTTCTATAATTTTTTCAAACAATACCAAGCATTTATTAACATAAGCAGCATCTTTATTTTCAAGTAGATTTGAAATCTTTTTTAGATATTCATTTTTTGTAAGTTCTATATTAGACACATCATTTCCCACCAAATAATCAATACTTAAATTAAAAACCGATGCTACCTTAAAAAGCGTCTTTAGTCCTAACTTTCTCTTTCCATTCTCTATATCTGACATAAATGTAGGTGAAATAGAAATTAGTTCAGCAAACTCCTCTTGAGTTAAATTCCTAAGTGTTCGTTCTTCTCTTATTTTTTTTCCTAGCTTACCATAATCAATCACAAAACTCATAATATACTTCACCTCTTAGTATAGGCAATATTGCTATTAATACTAGTATCCCCTTTTTAGTTTAAAATACCAATATTAACTCACAAATTGAATAAACTAAAAGCGTTTATTTTAAACTAAAAGCGTTGAAAATTCAATAAATTTTCAACGCTTTTATATTTGCTAAATAAAGCAGTAAACTCCAAATTCATAATATATCCGTTTTCAAATTAATTAGTCTTTAGAAAAGTATATCTCTCTCAAGGTTTCCTCGCCTTGTATTACCTCTCCATCTTCACTTTCAGAAACAACTTTCCAAGCCTTAGTATCTAGAGTATTATGAACTATTATTGCAATATTTCCTCTATTCACTTCATTAGCAGTATCTTTAACATCTTTTAGTAAATTCAACCTTGCTGCGTCACTAATGTAGTTAGCAGGCCATGTTCCCATTTTGTCAACATATCCGCCTCTTCCTAAAGCATTAATCATAAATGTCAAAGTCTCATTTAACGTAACCGTATCATTAGGTCTAAATTTATCCGATTCATTAAATCCAACCAGCATACCTGAAGCACTTATTGCATTTATCCAGCCCGTATACTCGGCTCCTTTTTCTACGTCTGTAAATCCACTTTCTTCGTTCCGCTTTCCATCAGCTATAAGATTACTTACTCCTGTCATCTTGCCAACTATTGCCGCCATTTCTGCACGCGTAATGCTATCAGTTTCGTGGAAAGTTCCATCTTCGTAATTTTCCATAATGCCTAAACCTGTTACATCTTCTATAGCTTCCCTAAGTGCTAGGTTGGTGTCTTCATTAGCTTCATCAAAATATCTCATATAAGGGTACCCTGACACTCCATTTCCTAAAGAACCGGTTTTTAGTCTTACATAAACATAATGCTTATGATTATCTTGAACATATATAGTTCTTTCTGTACATTCGTTCCAACTACCATCATCAATTTTATACTCGTATTTGTCTAATTGGATATCCTCCGGTAAAGCAACATTTCTGTTTACATCGTCTGCCGTGCAACTTGGTGCATCATCTTCAATCCTTACTTTTATTGCCTCAGTAGCAACGTCTCCTTGAGCGATTATAACAAAATATTTGTCCTTTTCATCGATAAAATCTTCTACTTCAATACTTTGTGCATTAACTGACTTACTATCATACCACCCAAGGACACCCTCCTGAATTCCGGTACATTCATACTTGGCATACTCTGATCCAAAATCAACCTTGCCTTCACTAACAGAAAAACTAGGAACATTTTTTTGTGTTAACACTAAATTATCAATTGTAACAACGCTGTCGTTATATTCATATAAAACAATAGCGTCTCCCCTAGTTATGTCAAAGTCATCAGCTAAAGTTTTACCTTTACTTCCATCTCTGTAAGTATAGGTATCTTTTAAATCTTTAGAATAAATAGTTACTTCCTCAATACTAAATTTGTTAGTTTCCTCTGGATCAAAAACTCTAATCTTGATCTTTCTAAACCTATTCTCCTCTAAAGCTCCAACATCTTCGACAATTCCTCTTACTCTTTCAATTTTCTCCGCAGCTGACGGCAATAAATTTCTTGTCCCTTTTTCTCTTATATATAGAGTCGGTCGGTAGGAGAATTGCCCTACTAATATATCAGCATAACGTTCGATATCATAATATTTCCAGCTATCAAAATAAAATCCTTTATGCATGACTTCATAGTCTAATTTATTTTCTTCAAAATTTTCTATAATTAATCTACCGCTTAGCACATCCACTTTAAAATCAGGACGTTTAGGTCTAATCATTACTTCTGTTTGAGCAACCGAAGCACCATTATATTTTATCATGACATCTGTCGTGTGGCTATCCCAACCCTCAGGTCCCCAACAACTTACTTCTTCTAAAAGTCTTGAACTAGGTTCATACCATTCTGTAAATATATCTCCATTAACTCCATATGCCACCATATAGTCTGCATATTTATTGCCTAAATCAATAGTCTTTGATTCAACATCTAATTTAAACTTTGGTATAGCTTCAAAACTAATAGACACACTGGCGAATTTATCTTTAGTAGCTTTTTTACGAACGTATACTATATCTCCCGTATCTACTTCTAGCTCATTACTGTCAAATGTATGCCAGTAATTTGTCTTATCTATTCTAGCACCTCTTTCGTAATACTCATACAACGAATAATCATCATCTTTAATGCTTATCGTAGAATTACTACGGTCAAATCCTACGTTAGCTCTTTGATGATAGCTTTTCACCTCTATTATTTGTCTTTGTTCTAAATCTTCAGCCTTGGCAATTGTAATATATTCGCTAAAAGCATATGATATTTTCTCGCCATCAATAAAGTTACTTGTTGCACTATACCAAGTTAGAGGTTCTCCCTTAGTATCATTAACAAAACCATATTTATATGCACTATGCTCTGCCCCTAAATCAATTCCTCCGGCTATCATATCAACTTTAAAATCCGGTATTGCAATTGTTTTTTCAGTGTGTGTATAATTAATAATATATCCTGCAGAGTTAAGTCTTCCATTTTGACCGAGCTTATAGATTTCTAACTCTGCATCATACGGCAAAACTAATTCCGAACTATAAAATTCTTTATCCTCAAAACTGTCTTTGTTTTCATTTCCATATCTAGAATAAGTAATGTCATATCTATAATTTTCAAAGTCTTTTCCAATAACTATTTTGTTTTCATTCTCTTTTTCGTTTACTTCTGCTATTTCTCTAACTTGAATTATTTGCTTTAATTTAGTATTTTCCTTAAGCCTTATTGCAAAGTATGTCGGCTTTACATACTTACGTCCTGACAAAAATGCATGATTTACATGAAGGGTACCGATTCCGTTACCTTCAGTAAATACAGGAGAAACACCACTATACCAATCGTTTGATTTAATAGAAAGAGTTTTCCAAACGTCGTTTCTACCAAAATCTCCACTATTATCGCTATATGCTACTTCGTACTTGCTCCAATCTTTACCGAGTGATATGTGTCCACTTTCTCCATGACTTACTTCATCAACAACTAGTTTAAACTCCGGAAGCTTAGCTTCTGTAGATGAGCCATCACTAGGCTTTTTATTTCCACCGCTTGAACTGCTTCCACCACTAGACGATCCACCACCGCTACTAGTTTCCTTTACAGTCACTGTACTTCCAGGCTTTACCTCTTTATCCCCAGCGGTAACTCCTGATGTATTTTTATCAGCAATAACTTTAGTTCCTTCAGTTTTAATCGAAACATTATTTGCCTTAACATTAACATTTTCAACTTTACCGCTACCGTAAATATATGTACCACTAGCCACATTTTTTACCTCAATATTTTCAACATTTCCTTTAGAAATCTTGACTTTACTTTTATAATTTACAGAAATGTTCTTAGCATCACCCTTAATCTCAATATCTGTAGGGTTATCTATACTAACCTTTCCGAAATCACCATCTAAAATAACTTCAGACTTAACACTAATTTCATTTATTGTAGATTTCGAATTATATATTCTAACCTTTCCAATATTACTATTTACAATAACCCTACCTTTAAGAGTAGTGCCATTAAGAAGTTTAATAGAATTCTCACCACCACCTCTTATTATGGTTCTTCCGATTACAGTAACGTTGTTTAAGGTTATTTCACCATCGCCAACACCATCTGCAATAATAAGGTCCCCTGTAACTGTAGTATCTTTTAATGTTACTCCTCGCGTACTTACAATAATATTACCTGTCGGAACATTCGTATAAGTTCCAGGATTATTATAATAACCTTTAAAAATATTTTTCATAATTTGTGCAAACTCTTCACGAGACATATTACCTGTTGGATTTAATCTTCCATCTGCATTACCAGCTATGTAATTATTTTGCACCATACTTGCAACTCTTCCCTTAGCCCAATCACCAACCAAGTTATTATCTTTAAATTTAGCTAAATAAGAAATCGCTCCTTCTTCCATTTCTAAAGCATTATAAAGAACAGAAAACATTTCTTGACGGCTGATATTATCATTTGGTTTTAGACGTCCATCTCCGTAGCCAGAAAAAGTTCCCATTTTCACAGCTTTTTGCATCTCTTCATAATACCATTTACCCTTTTCAACATCAAAATATCCTGAAATGTCTGCTTTTTCCGTAGCACCAAAAACATTATTAATTCCCAGTGCCATTTCAGCCCTCGTAAGATGCTCCATAGGCCTTATCATTCCGTAATCATCGGTCAAAATTTTTCTATCAATTGCTTCTTCAACCGCAGCTTTAGACCATCCTTTAGGCATATCTGTAATATTAACAGGCACCGCAAAAGTACTTGAACACATAAATACAATTACAAGTCCCATTGACACTACACGCTTAATTTCCATATCGTCTCCTCCAATTCATATTACAAAATTTACCTTACACACATCATTATAACAATAAATTCCTTTTAAATCAACACAAAAGTAGAATATGTTATATAAAAGTAGAATATATGCGTATTTCTTACTCTCTCAACAATTTGCAACAAAAAAAGCAAAACACCAGTTCAGCATTACATAAACAAGGTGTTTTGCCAAAATTCAAACTATTTTTCATCATATCTATAACTTTACAGACTTATTACCTATTTAGCATATAAACCATAAAATTAAAAAACAATTGGGCAATATATATTGTAGGCACTTCTTTTGCCTTAATATATACTCTGGTGACTCCTATCCCCATTAAGATGTATAAAATAGTCCAAACTACAGGAAAAATCCAAGCAGATGGCGATAGCATAGGTTTAACCAGCCCGGCATATTCTTGCATAGCCCCTCTTGAAATATTTCAATGTCACATTTACCGAATTCTCTGCCTATTCGTAAATTATTAGCAAGGCAAAACCCGAAACAAGAGGCGTTTCGGGTTTTTTGTTTTTTTCATGTACCAATCAGCAATACATTTGTTATTTTTACTATATTCATAATTACATTATTTGTCAATACCCTTTTATCTTTAAAATATTGACATATTTCTTGTAATGTCATTAAACGTTACAAACACCATAAGAAGTAATAATAATGCCATTCCTGCCATTTGTAAATAAAGTTCAATCTTTGGATTAGGACGCTTTCTTGTAATTCCCTCTATTATTATAAATAACAACTTTCCGCCATCTAGTGGAGGAATAGGCAATAAATTTACAATTCCAAGATTTAAACTTATAAAAATGAGTAATGTTAAGAATGCACTTCCAGTATTAGTCTGACCTACAACTTTAGCAATTCCTACAGGTCCACTCAAATATTTAACATTAATTTGACCTGTAAATATTTCATATACTTGATTTAACATTTGTTGCATTTGAGATATAGATTCCCAAAAAGAATAACCAATTAGTCCTACTTTGTCAGTTGATGTTTTTCCGACAAAACCGATTACATACTTTTTAAGCAATTCAGGACAAACAGGTGTAACTTCCTTTTCAATAGTTTCTCCGTCTCTTAACAAAGTAATTGAAACAGGTACGTTCGCACTATTGCTTATAATTGCAGTAAAATCTTCAACAGTTGTAAACTTATTTCCATTTACGGCTAAAATTTCATCGCCCTTTTTAAAATCTGCTTCACGAGCCGGACTATCTACCGAAACATCATCAATAACAGCAGTATTGTTATCAAAAGTCAAACCGATTAGTCCTGTTTCTTGCACATTAGGACTAACAGAATAATTAATTTTATCATTGCCTCTCTTTACAGTAACATTAATAGGCTTTCCTTTATTAACTCTTAAATATTCAGTTATGGCACTAAGTGTCCTCATTCTTTTTCCGTCAATTTTATAAATCTCATCATTAACTTGAATTCCCGCAATTTCACCGGCAGAACCTTCTGTAAAAGATTCAACAACAGTCGTAGGATATGCACCGGCGGAAAAATAAATTATAAAAAATGCAGCAAGTGCAAACACAATATTAACAGTAGCACCCATTATAACGACCAAAAATCTTGCCCATATAGGCCTATTATTAAAAGCTTTCGGGTCGTCTGAGTCTTCCTCTTCTCCCTCTAATGCTACATATCCGCCAAGAGGTATCCATCTTACAGCATATAAAGTCTCGCCTATTTGCTTCTCCCAAATACTAGGTCCGAAGCCGACAGAGAATTGATTAGCTTTCATTCCGACAGCCTTTGCCATAAGGAAGTGACCACCCTCGTGAATTATAACCAAAAAAGATATTAAGATAATAAATTTAATTATCCCCCATACAATCATCATAAAAAAACATCTCCCTATCTTAAGAAGCTTTCAAAAAGCAAAACTGCATAGTAGCAAATAGGTGCAACAAACAACACACTATCTAATCTATCCAATACGCCACCGTGACCGGGAATAAAGCTTCCAAAATCTTTAGTATTTACATATCTCTTTATGGCTGACGCAATTAAATCCCCAATTTGTGCAAAAATAGAACAAACTAAACCAAAAACCACCATTTCCCAATATTGTATACTAAATCCGCAATAATTATTCAATATTGAGCAATATATAACAAAAACAATTGTAGTGCCAACTATTCCACCAATAGCTCCCTCAATAGTTTTCTTAGGGCTAATGTTAGGGCATAATTTGTGACGTCCAAACTTAACACCAACAAAATATGCAAATGCATCAGTTAAACATGCACCAAATAAAATAAACCATATTGCATAAGTACCTATATCATCAAAGTAATATGTATTTAATACAAAACTAAGTAAAAATGGTATGTATAACATAGCAAAACAACTTAAACACACGTCAACCAAAGTTCTTTTAGTCATAAATAACGCATATATCAAAATAATCAATATCAAAAATGAAAATATGGAAAATGAAATCTTATACGCCATAATTGAACTCTCGCCATTAACAAATAAAAGTCCCAAGCAAGTCAAATATGGTATAGCCTTAAGTGGCTTATATCCTCCTTTTTCCATTGCCTTTATAAATTCATTCGTTCCTCCAATTGCAAGTAACGTAACTAAAATATTTCCAATAAACTTAGGAAGGCATAATATAGCAAATATAACCGCTGAACCTGCTAAAACTCCATAAACAACTCTTTTTAGCATATCTTTATACCTCTCTTTTCTATTTCCCGCCAAACTTCCTATTTCTCTTACTAAAGTCTGAAATCGCATTTTCTAATATATTTCTAGAAAAATCCGGCCATAATACATCTGTGTACCAAAACTCAGAGTATGCACATTGCCATAATAAGAAATTGCTTAGTCTTTGCTCCCCTGCCGTCCTTATAATTAAATCCGGATCAGGAGAATCGGCAGTATATAGCTTTTTATTAAAGCTTTCGACCGTTAAGTTCTTTATTTCATCAACACTTAATTTCTTAATCGCATTTAATATTTCATCTCTACCACCATAATTTAGTGCAACATTTATAGTAAGTCCTGTATTATTTTTAGTTTTTTCTTGAATAGAATTAATTTTCTCTTGAAGGTCATTCTCTAGTTTAGTTATATCACCTATAACACAAATTCTTGCATTTCTGTCCTGATTATCTTTTTCAAGTTTCACTAAATATTCTCTAAGTAAGTTCATCAAATCGCTTACCTCTTTAGCATCTCTTTTCCAGTTTTCAGTAGAAAACGCATAAACCGTCAAATACTTAATTCCAATATCAATACAAGACTCAATAACCTTTTGAAGAGTTTCTGCCCCAGCCTTATGCCCCATTCCAATCGGCAAATTTCTCTTTTTAGCCCATCTACGATTTCCATCCATAATAATAGCAATATGAGTAGGCAATATAACACCTTTATCCATTATATCTCTCCTTATACTTGCATTATTTCCTTTTCTTTACTAGCAATTATCTTATCAATTTCATCTACAAATTTGTCTGTAATTTTTTGAACATTATCTTCTTCGCCCTTTAATTCATCTTCAGAAATCTCGTTGTTTTTCTTAAGATTTTTTGCGAAATCAATTGCGTCACGACGAATTGAACGAATTGTAACCTTGCTATCTTCGCCCATTTTCTTAACAGTTTTAACAATTTCTTTTCTTCTTTCCTCAGTAAGTTCAGGGAAAGATAATCTTATTACTTTTCCATCGTTGTTTGGAGTAATTCCAATATCAGACTTAGAAATTTCCTTTTCAATTTCCTTTAATAAGTTAGCATCCCAAGGTTGAATAACAAGAGTTCTGGCTTCAGGAATAGAAACAGACGCTACTTGAGTAAGCGGTGTTAATGTTCCGTAGTATTCAACACTAATTTTATTTAATATTGCAGGATTAGCTCTACCAGCTCTTACTGCTCCTAAATTTTCTTGTAAAACTGATATTGCTTTTTGCATTTTTTCATTAATTGGGTAATCCATAAAAATCCTCCTTAAATTTTCTATTATAATAAATCCTTTTACATTGTATCATTATAACATCATTTTTTCAACAAATTTAATCAATTACCCATAACTTTATATATTGCAGATATTTTCTATGCTACCTGTTCACATCATAAAGCGCACGAAGTGTATACCAATTAGTCCTAAATAACCTGTTTATAGTCCAATAACTTACCCCGCCCAAATTATATTTTTCTACCAGTTTAAGCCTTGCCGTTAAACTTCTTGCATCGTCAAACCATACAACATGCCTTGCACCATTTTCACCTGTATAATAGAAAAAAGGCGCCTGTGCTTTTTCATCATATTGAATGGTCGCACCATTGTTTATAGCTAAATTTACAGCTTGTAGATTAGATATTGCATTTGCACGTGAGCCACGCCTATATGGCAATGTCCAATCATATCCGTAATTTGGCATTCCCATTAAAATTTTTCTGCTTGGAATTACAGATACAGCATATTTTAAAACCCGTTCCACCTCATTTATCGGTGCCACAGCCATAGGTGGCCCATATGTATAGCCCCACTCATACGTCATTATAATAACATGGTCAGCCACCTCGCCATGAACCGGATAATCATGTGCTTCGTATAAAAGTCCCGGTTGGTTAGCGCTTATTTTAGGTGCTACGGCAGTAGTCAAAATGTAGCCAAGCGGTTTTATCCTATCCGCAACTGTCCTTAAAAAATTATTATATGCTTCCCTATCACTCGGATAAACATATTCAAAATCAATATCAAGTCCTGCATAATTTTTTTCGTTTAATATCTGTATAACATTATTAATAAGTGTATTTTTTATATTTTCATCGTACAAAATAGTACTGGCTAAATCACTGTTAAACCCTCCCGATTCTCCTATATTAGTAATAACCATAAACGGCTTCACATTGTTATTCCAAGCAGTATTTATTAAGCCTTGGTCATTAATAGGAACAACACTGCCATCCTCTCTAACTTGGTAACTAAAAATACTTAAAAAAGTAAGATTAGGCAAGGCATTATTTAGTGCATCATCTCTTATGTTAGGGAACGCATATCCGTTAACATCAATACTTCTTATAACTTTATTCCCCGCCGGAACTCGTATGCTTTGACCTATAAATATCATAGATGGATTTGTTATAGACGGATTAGCTTCTAATAATTGACTAACCGTCAAATTATATCGCCTCGCAATTGAATATAACGAGTCACCACGCTTTACTGTGTATTCAAAATAATCAACAGGAATTACCAAAGCTTGACCAATTGCAAGTCTATCCGGATTAGATAGTTGATTAGCATACACAATATCATTAGTTGTTACTCCATATTGATTTGCAATTCTATATACACTATCTCCGGCTTTCACAGTATAAATAATCACTGACATCATCCTCCCCAAAAATATTTTCTATTACTATCAATATGCAACTTGAATAAAATTGTTACTTTTGCCGATATTATTGTTGCTAAGGAGGCAACTTATGAAAAAATTATTCGAATTGTTTTGGGTATTTGCAAAAATAGGTGTATCAACATTTGGCGGAGGCTATGCAATGCTACCAATACTAGAGCGTGAATTAGCAGAAAAAAAGAAATGGGTAACAACAGAAGAAATTGCAGACTATTACGCAATTGGGCAATGCACTCCCGGAGTTATATCTGTTAACACAGCTACATTTATAGGCTATAAGCAAAAAGGAATACTTGGTGGAATCGTTGCAACACTCGGAATAATATTTCCGTCTATCTTAATTATTTCTATAATCGCAAGTTTCATAGAAAGCTACAAAAATTTAGACTTCATACAAAATGCATTCAACGGAATTAAAATATGCGTGGGAGCATTAATAGTTTCAGCAGTTTTTAAACTATGGAAATCAAGTGTAAAAGATAAAACCACACTACTTATTTTTGCCATCGCCTTTATAATCTCATTAATATTCGACCTCTCTCCAATAGTCCTGCTAGTGTTTGCCGGTTTAATAGGATGGTTAAAAGGGGGCGAAAAGAATGCTTAATTTAACACTATTTTTAGAATTCTTCAAAATAGGACTCTTTGCCGTCGGTGGCGGACTTGTTACCATACCATTTCTATATGATTTAGCTTACAAAACAAATTGGTTTAATGCCTCATTAATCCCAGATATGATTGCAATTTCCGAATCCACTCCGGGGCCGCTTGGTGTAAATATGGCAACTTACACGGGCTTTATAGTTGGTGGCTTCTTATCAGGAATTATTGCCACTTTAGGGCTCGTTGCACCCGCAATAATAATTATATTAATTGTTTCTAAATTTTTAGAAAAATTTAAACAAAATAAGACCGTAAAAAATATATTCTACGGTCTTAGAGCCGGTGTGATCGGCTTAATAATGGCAATAGGAGTAAACATTCTAAACGAATCATTAGTAATAAGTAACCCATTTTCCATAAAAATAAAAGAAACAATATTATTCTTAGCAATTTTATTGTTAATGCAAAAAACAAAATTTCATCCGATACTTTTCATACTTCTATCCGGATTAATAGGAATATTATTAAAACTTTAACACTTCTTTTTCTGTTGATTGTATGCAATTTTAAGAAGTAATTTTGTAGGTGTAATCTTCGAGAAAAATTTTGCCAATTTCATAACTTTCCCAGGCACAATAACTAATTTCCTCTTAAACATCTTGTCAATTGCATACTTTGCAACATATGAACTTTTAAGGCCTTTTAGAGAAAACTTAACACTCGCCACATCATTAAATTCTGTATCAACAGGTCCTGGACATAAAGCTCCAATATATACATTACTTTTTTCTCTTCTTAGCTCCTCATAAATAGCCTCAGTAAGTCTTAAAACATATGCCTTGCTAGCATAATAACTAGAAAGTAGTGGTCCTGGCAAAAAGGCTGCACTAGAAGCAACATTTAATATATAACCTTTGTTTTTTTCTTTAAAATCTCTTAAAAATAACTTAGTCAATATATCCACAGCCTTAATATTTACATCTATCATATTAAGTTCTTTATCTAGGTCAATACTTGTAAACTCGCCAAAAATTCCAAACCCGGCGTTATTAATAACAACATCTATATCCTGTTCTTTAACCCTTTCATAAATTTCTTTACATTCATTAACATTAGAAACATCCGCACAGATTATTTCTGACTTTGTACCGAGCTCCTTTTGGAGTTCTTTTAATCTATCCTCACGACGTGCAATAAGTATTGTTTCAAACCCCATACCGCTCAAAATTCTTGCCATATCTCTTCCAATTCCTGAACTCGCACCTGTAATTAATGCCTTCATAAAAACCTCCCTTGAGTTTTTTCAACTCCTAGCATAAAATTTCTCCAATAAATACCTCTTTTATATTTCCTTCATCTTCTATAATTAAATGTCCCTCATTAGAAATTCCTTTAATTCTTGCCGTTTTTCCTATAGCAGAAACATATTTGTATTATCCAATAAAAGCCATATTTTTTCTAAACTCTTCAATAACGTCT
>CAKSUD010000030.1 GCA_934500865.1 uncultured Clostridia bacterium
TGGTCGAGGTGACAGGGATCGAACCTGCGGCCCCATGGTCCCAAACCACGTGCGCTACCAGCTGCGCTACACCTCGATGACTTAATATAATATATCATCGTAAAACTAAAAAGTCAATATATTTGGCAAATTTTTTTAAATAATTTGTTCTGTTATTGACTGAAAGCCTAAAAAGTAGTAAAAAGAATATGGGTGAAAGCCCAAGCGAGAATTAGCAAATTTTTATATAGAAAGGAAGTTTGTTATGAAACAATATTTAGAAATTGAAAGTGTATTTGCAAGAGAAATCTTAGACTCAAGAGGAAATCCAACTGTTGAAGTTGAAGTTATCGTTGAGGGCGGAATTATGGGTAGAGCTGCTGTTCCATCCGGTGCATCAACTGGTGCTTTTGAAGCTGTTGAGTTAAGAGATGGAGATAAGAACAGATATTTAGGAAAAGGCGTTGAGAACGCTGTTGATAATGTTAATACAATTATTGCTCCTGAAATCGAAGGAATGAATGTATTAGACCAAGTTGAAATTGATGAAACTATGATTGCATTAGACGGAACTCCTAATAAGGGTAAACTTGGCGCTAACGCAATTCTTGGTGTTTCTATGGCTTGTGCACATGCTGCTGCTGAAGCTTTAGGCTTGTCTTTATATCAATACATTGGTGGTATTAATGCTAAAACATTACCAGTTCCAATGATGAACATCTTAAATGGTGGTAAACATGCTGATAACAACGTAAACATTCAAGAATTTATGATTATGCCTGTTGGCGCTGATTCTTGGAGAGAAGCACTTCGTATGTGTGCAGAAGTTTTCCATAACTTAAAGAAAGTATTAAAAGGAAAAGGCTACAATACAGCTGTTGGAGATGAAGGTGGATTTGCTCCAAATCTTCAAAAAGATGAAGAAGCTCTTGAAGTTATCGTTGAAGCTATCAAGGCTGCTGGATACAAACCAGGCGATGAATTTAAGATTGCTATAGATGCTGCTGCTACTGAAATGTACGATGAAGCTAAGGCAAAGGGTAAAGAAGGATGCTACTACTTCTGGAAGACTGATATTATGAAGACTAAGGAAGAAATGGTTGAATTCTGGGCTGAACTTGCTGAAAAGTACCCTATAATTTCACTAGAAGATGGTCTTGCTGAAGAAGATTGGGAAGGTTGGAAGCTACTTACTGAAAAATTAGGTAAGAAGATTCAATTAGTTGGTGACGATTTATTCGTTACAAACACAGAAAGATTAAAGAAAGGTATCGAATTAGGAGTTGCAAACTCAATTTTAATTAAAGTTAACCAAATCGGTACTTTAACAGAAACATTAGATGCTATCCAAATGGCTAACCGTGCTGGATACACAGCTGTTGTATCTCACCGTTCTGGAGAAACAGAAGACACAACAATTGCAGACTTAGTTGTTGCTATGAACGCTGGTCAAATTAAGACTGGTGCACCTTCAAGAACAGACAGAGTTGCTAAGTACAATCAATTATTAAGAATTGAAGAAGAACTTGGAAATATTTCTGAATATCTTGGACATGAAGCATTTTTTAATTTAAGATAATCTGAAAAAAGACATTAATAAGTTGTTAGAAAACTTTAGATAAGTTTTTTAACAACTTATTTTTTGTCGTCGTATGAAACTTTGTATAGTAGATGATTTCCACCAATTTGGGATAAAATAGCTAAGAAAAATATAAAATAAACCGATAATATTTTTGTTAAAATATATGTGATAATGGAGGAAGAATATGAAGAGAAATGTGAAATGGCTGGATGTACTTAATACCTTTGTTTTAATCTCGCTTATAATCGCAATAATTGCTGTTTCAGTTGTGTTGGTTTTAGCACCATCTACTCCTGATGCTACTTTACCATTTAAGAGATTAAAATCTGATTATGTTTTAATGCTTTTGCAATGCATAGTTGGTGTGTTTGCTATGCTACTCCCTAAATTCCTGAATGAAAAAGTCAATTTAAAAGTACCGTCTACTATGATGCTACTATACACAATATTTTTGTATTGTTCGATTTATCTTGGAGAAGTTAGAAGCTTTTATTATAATGTTCCAAACTGGGATACGATTTTACATACGTTTAGTGGCGGAATGTTAGGAGCTTTAGGTTTTTCATTAATAACAATTTTAAACAGAACTGAAAAAGTTCCGGTTAATTTAAGTCCTATATTTGTAGCAGTGTTTTCTTTTTGCTTTGCACTTTCACTAGGCACTGTATGGGAGTTTTACGAGTTTACTGCTGATGGAATTTTAGGAACTAATATGCAAAAGTTTGCTTTTGAAAATGGAGAACCTATGCTTGGAAGAATGGCTTTAACAGATACAATGAAGGATTTAATAGTTGATGCGATAGGTGCATTATTTATTTCTATGGTTGGTTATGTTTCATTGAAATATAAAAAAGGTTGGGTTGAAAAATTGCTGTTAAAGAAGGAAAGTAATAAGGTAAACAGTTAGGTTATTTACTTAGAACATAAAGCTGGTGAAAAAATGGGCGAGATTTTGAGCTTTGAAAATGCCGTAAATAGCAACAATAAAAGAGCTGAGAAAATGAATGCGATTGGTCAGCTTACATTAGAAGAGTTTGAAACGGCATATTTGTATTTTGGCGGAAAGTGTGTTTATTCCGGTAAGCCAATAGATACAAAGCTTAGTATTGAACATATAATCCCCATAATGTCAGGTGGGCATAGCTTGGCATTTAATTGCGTGCCTGTAATTAAGAAATATAATGAGCAAAAGAGTGGGTTTCACTTACTAGATTGGTGGAGAATGCAAACTGGAGAGAATGGAAAGAGTCTATATAACCCACACAGGTTACTAAAATTGATTAATTATATGGTTAAAAGTTTAGAGGCAATTAACACTGGAAATGAAACTACACATGTTTTAATTGATAATGAAATAGATAAGTATTTAAATGATAATTTGGATTTGCTAAATAAAGATTTCAGTTTGCCATACAAGAAACCTACGTATAAGAATATAAGCAAGATCGAAACATATATGCGTATGGAGATGTCTCAAGAAGAATATATTGATAAAATGTATGATGAGCTAGATAGATTTAAGTTAAATGTTGCAATATTCTTTGAAGAGGCAATTTATGAGTTGTCTAAAGATATTCCTATGGAAGTAATAGAAGAGTTGAAACAGAAAATAAGCAATATTCCTAATATTTATATGGAGGGTAAAAAAATCTTTAAGAAGGAAATGAATGAAAAGGATATTGAAGTAAGAAAAGCAGTAATACACTGGGCAGAGGATGAAAAAATTGACAACAAATATGGAATTGTGGGTTATATGGATTTTGAAGTCCTAAAAAAGCAAGAAGATATTGTTGCATTTTTGGATTCTAGGAAGCAGAAAATACTTGAGTTACTTGGAGCGAATGAGAAAGATTTTAATAATATTGTTAATAAAATTCCGAATATCCTAACTGATTTAGATATAGAAAATAGAGTAAAAGATTTAATAGAAGGCTTAAAAATAAATACCAATAAAGTAGAAGGCAAAAGTAGTGAGTTATATAGATACGTTACTAACAAGCCGGATTTATTACTAAGTGGCGAGAATATGAACATTTTACTTCAATATGCCAGAAAGTATGATATAGACAAGCGAATATTTAAAAAAGGTATTCCGATCACTACCATTTTGGATAATTTGGAAGTGGCAATTGATGTTGTTAAAAAAGCTAATTTTGGATTGGAAGATAAGTTTGCCACGAGAATTATTGAGAAGATTATAAACAATAGCGATGGGAAGTTATTAAGGGATGCGTTTAAGAATTTAAAGAAAATCGTTAAAAATGAAAATAAGGGACAACCGAGACGGGATGTAGAAAGAAATGCTTCTAGGTGGTTTATTTGTATTTCTGAAAAGTATACTGCGTTAGAAATGTTTAGCGGTAAGAGAATTAATCAGACCAGGAATTTATATAAAGATATGCAATTCGATGAAGAGGGCTTCTTAAAAGGAGTAAATCCTAATGCATATATCGTTCCTAAAATTATTCGATTTGCTAACTTAAAAATTGATAAAGAGGCTGAGGCTGAGCTGATAAATAACGTTTTCGCATCTGGTAAAATAAAGAGTGGGGAGAGAGCTGATAAACTATTAAAGGAACTAGCTCATAGATTACTTATCCAATTTCCGGATTACAGCGAAGAAGATATTGTTCAAGAAGCTTCTAGATGGTTTGTTTATATCTCGGAGATGTCACAAGTTAGTTTAGATACAGTTTTTAATGAAAAGGAACGTGAAGAATACTTAGATATAACCCAAAAGCACTATAAAGAAATGAAGTTTACTGATAAAGGTGAATTTATCGATACTAAACTAGATGAGCTAAAAGGACATATAATAGGTGTAGACTATATGAAAATAGCAAATTCTTATCTTAATTCAAAAGGCGATTACTACTTAATAAAAGGCAATATGATTCCGAAAGAGGAAATAGAAAGTTTACTAGAAGAGGAATTGTCAAAATGCAAGAATAAAAGCGAAGTTAAAAAGGTATGTATTAGAACATTAAAGAAATTTTCTTCAAGAGAAAGATAAAAGAGTGCGAATTGCACTCTTTTTTAGTCTGTTTCTTCAACAGAATAGTTTCTTAAAATAGTTATTTCAACACGTCTGTTTTTAGCTCTGCCCTCGGCAGTGCTGTTATCTGCAATGGGCTTAAATTCACCATAAGATGTAGCACTTAAATATTCGCCATTAAGTCCACAATCTCTAACTAAAGTTCTAAGAACTTTTACGGCTCTTAAGCTTCCGAGTTCCCAGTTAGTTTCTAGATTTTTAATGTTGCCACCCATTGGTACATTATCTGTATGTCCTTCGATTTGAATGTAGTTTGTAGGGAATTTTTTTAATGCATTACCAATTTTATTTAGCACGAACATCGCATCAGTATTATTTATATCTGCACTACCACTCTTAAAGAGAACGGCATCTTTTATTCGAATATGGACACCAATTTCATCGATAGTCACTTCAATTGAATCTTCCGAAAGTTCTGGGACACTCATTGTAATAGATTCGATTTCTTCCTTGATTTCTTGCATATTTTGGTTTTCCATCATAGCAAGGGATTCACCTGAAAATGTTTCTAAAATGTCTGAGCCTGTGCCATCTAATATAAATTCTGTACCACTAAAGGAACCTGCAATAGCACTTAAAACTTCTTTAGCTTTTTCTGTATCTTGATTGGCTGTCGCATACAACACTATGAAGAATACAAGTAGTAAATTCATAAGGTCGGAGTATGTAACGGTCCAACGTTCTGCATTATCATGCTCCTCCGGAGCAACTTTAGGTTTCCTAGGCATTTATTCTCACTCCTTCGCCTTGTTTCTTGCTTTTTGTTGTTCTTCACGTAAAGCAAGATTTACTCCTGTGAGTTCTGCAATTAATTCATAACTTAATTTGTCTTTCATAACCTTAGGGTTTTCACCGGCTTGAATTGAAAGTATACCTTCTATAACAAGCTCGGAAGCTGCCATTTCGTTTTTCATTACAGTTTTTATTTTTTTACCGAAAGCTAAGTAAACAACGTTAGCAAAACATACACCGTATAATGTAGCAACGAACGCAACGGCGATTGAGTGACCGAGTTCAGAAGTATCACCACTAATATTACCCAAAACGCTTATCATACCCATAACTGTACCTATAATACCCATAGTAGGGGAGTATCCGCCGGCAGCTTCGAATATGGCAGCACATGCGTCTAAGTCTTTTTCATCAATTTCTGCTTGTCTAGATAATGTATCATATACTAAATCTTTATCCAAGCCACTCATTATAAGTTCTAGACCTTTTTTAATCATCTTATTATCTTGCTTAGGAATTTCTTCTTCTAGGCTTAGTATTCCGGAACGTCTTGCCTTATCTGATAATTCAGTAAGTCTGTCAATTATAGCTAATCGGTCAACAGGCTTATTAGCGAATACGACTTTCATGGCTTTTCCCAGCTTTTTCATATCTGACATAGGAAAGGAAACCATAACACTTCCTATTGTTCCACCGAAAACTATCATTGCTGATGTAGGTTGTAACAAGGCACCTAATGTTCCACCTTCCATAAAGAATGCTGCAATAAACATTGAAAAGGCTAATACAAGACCACCAACACTTAATATATCCATAAACTTTCATTCCTCCAATATATAATTCTACACAAAATACTATCGGCTAAAAATGAAAAAACTTAACGAAAAGCTTATAGAAAGTGAATTTTATAAAAAAGGTGGACTACTGTCCACACCATGTTGACCTTCGGTCAACAACATCAAGGAAATCTTTTTCACTCTGTGAAACTGTTTGTTGCTAAATCAAAGATTTAGACAAACACTTTTGTTTTCTGTCGGTCGTTCGAGCTACTAATTAAAATTTTTAACGCTGATTTCATCAGCTAAATTTTAATTAGACTGGATTTTCGTTAAGTTGAATTTTTAACTCATAGCTCGAACTTCCCTAAAAAATAAATTAAGGGTATATTTATATCTTCTTATGAATATACATAGTATTAAACAAAAGACAAGGGAGTGTAAATATGAGAATTATAGGATGTGCGGTAATTATAGGGATATGTATGGCAATAGGCAGAACTTTAGCAGGGGGATACGTTGCACGTGCAAGTAATTTACAAACTTTTATAACTTCTCTTACTTTGCTTAGAGCTAAGATTGGCTTTGGACAAGAAATTTTAGAAATGGCATTTTATGAAATAGGAAACACCATTGGCGGTACTATTGGGAAAATGTTTTCTGAAATTTCTGAAGAAATTTCTAAGAATGAACAAGCTATTTCAGATATTTGGGGTGAAAAAGTTGAAGAGTATTTTAAGTATTATGACTTTACGTTTGAAGATGAGAGAATTTTACTCGATTTTGGGAATACATTGGGAAAGGGAGATATAGATGAGGAAATAAGGAATATTAATTTAGCAGTCGAGAGATTAAAAACTATGCTTATGACCGCGAATGAAGAAAAAACTAAATATGCAAAGTTATATAGAACTTTAGGTGGAATTGGTGGCACAGCTCTTGCCATAATTTTAGTTTAAAGGAGAGAGGTTTATATGAATGTTGATTTGATTTTCAAAATTGCAGCAATAGGTATTTTAGTTTCTGTGCTTCACCAAGTCTTAGTAAGGGCAGGACGCGAGGACCAAGCAATGCTGACGACGTTAACCGGACTTATTGTGGTTTTGTCTATGGTTATAAGGGAAATAAGCAACTTATTTAACTCGGTTAAAACTATTTTTAATTTATAGTGGAGGTATTTATGGATATTTTTAAAATAGTTTTGGTGGCGTTATTAGCAGTTACTTTAATTATAATTGTAAAACAGACAAGACCTGAAATTGCAATGCTTATTTCGGTTATTACCGTTACGGTTATATTTTTCTTTTCCATAGATAAAGTAGGACAGGTCATTGATCTTATAAAGCTACTTTCAGAGAGAGCAGGTCTTTCGTTTGAGTTTTTAAGTACAATACTAAAAATTATAGGAATTGCGTACATAACAGAATTTGGAGCTAATATATGTAAGGATATGGGTGAGTCGGCGATAGCTTCTAAAGTCCAGTTCGCTGGAAAATGTATTATTTTAGTGTTTGGCGTGAACATAATAGGAAATTTTGTTGAAACATTAACGGGGCTTCTTTAGGAGGAAGTATGAAAAAATTTTTGATTATTTTTTTACTTTTAATTATGACTGCTTCATATGCTATGAGTGAAGAACCTATAAACATAAGAGAGTTCTCTGACACTATGAAAGGGTTTAATAATGAGTTTTTGGATGACTATGATTATGAAGATATTATTAGGAACATAGAAAAGGGAGATTTTAAATTCGATTATAAAAAGATATTTGGCAGGGCAGGAAAGTTTTTTATTAAAGAAATACGCTCAAATATAGGACTTGCAGTACAAATAATTGTGATTTCTTTACTATTTGGTTTTTTAGATAATTTAAAAGGTAATTTTGCATCTGACGGAGTTGCACAAATAGCTTTTTATGTGTGTTACATATTGCTTGTTACTTTAATTGTGGCTAGTTTTATTCAAATATATAATGTGGCATATGGTGTTGTTTTTGAAATTGAAAAGTTTATGAAAGTTTTAATTCCTATTATTTTTGGAATAGTGGCTGCGATGGGTGGTATAACGACATCATCTATGATTTACCCTGTACTTGCTTTTTCAACACAGTTTATAACCATGTTTATGACTAATTTTTTATTGCCGGTTTCTATGATTGCTTTTGTGCTTGGGATTGTTTCAAATATTTCAGACAAGGTTTCAATTTCTAAAGTACCTAATATATTAAAGTCGGTCTCATTATGGAGTATGGGAGTGATTTTAACATTATTTATAGGAATTCTTTCATTAGAAGGAACTGTTGCATCTACTGTGGATGGCGTTACTGCTAAAACTGCAAAGTTTTTGTTCTCAGGTTCTGTTCCGGTGGTGGGAAAACTGCTTGGAGATTCAGTTGATGTAATACTGGGGAGTACATTAATAATAAAAGATGCTATTGGATTTATTGGAATAGCCGTTTTATTTGGACTGGCTCTAGTTCCTATAATAAAAATAATTGTGGTTATAGCTATATATTCGGGATTATCTGCGATTATCGAGCCTTTTTCTGATAAACGAATTTGCAAATGCTTAAATGATACAGCTGATGCAAGTAAGATGTTACTTGGTATAGTCGTGTGCGTGACTGTTATGGTGATTATCGGTACTGTTATGCTACTTAAGATAACTAATTTTACTTCGATGCATGGGTAGGTGAGAAAAGTGGAAATGCTTAAGAATTGGGTTAATTGTATTCTGATTATTACTGTGATGGTTGGCATAATTGAAGTGATTGTGCCGGAAGGCGAAACTAAAAAGTTTGTATTTTTAATTACGCGAATTTCTGTGTCTATTGTTATAGCACTACCTATATTAAAACTTGTTAAAAGTGACTTCGCTTTTGAGGATGTATTTAATATTAAGTACATTGAGGAAAATAGTTTTTACGTTGATACACTAAGAAGCACGGTAGAACGGCAGAGTTCAATGCTAGAATCTGTTTATTCGGTAAATGTTGTTAATACTTTTAATTCTACATATAAAGATATGCAAATTTCTAGTTGTAAAATTCACTTCTTGCGTGATGATGAGGGCAAAATTAAAGAGATAAATTTGGTAGAGGTCTCAAGCAAGTTAAGAATAGATGACAAAGAACTGCTAAAAAAGAGAGTGGCAGAGATTTGTGAAGTGAGTAAAGAGAAAGTGAGTGTGGGTTAATGTGAAAACTTTTGTTATTAATTTGAAAGACAAATTTTTTAATGAGAAATGTAGAAGAAAAAATATAGAAAATCTAGTTATATTTTTAGTGGGAGTAGTAATAGTTATTATAACAGGCAGTTACATATTTAGTGATGAGGACGAAGTTACTAAAGTTGGGAATGTGTCTGATGTTTTTGATGCTGATGTTTTTGAGGCAAAGCTTGAAAAAATTTTGTCAAGTATTAAGGATGCCGGAAGTGTAGAAGTTATGGTGTCTTACCAGTCAGGTGTTGAAACTGTTCCTCTTTTAGATACGAAAGACAGCAATACGGTAACGGAGGAATCGGGAAATAGCAGTAATCGAAGAACAGAGCAAAACAGTATGGAAACAAGTATAATATTTAATCAGGAAAAGAGCGGTAATAAGATTCCATACATATCAAAGACTATTATGCCGAAAATCGAGGGAGTTATTGTGACGTGTGATGGAGGTGGTAATGAGATAGTAAGGGCAAATGTTATTAA
Source organism: uncultured Clostridia bacterium (assembly GCA_934500865.1). Classification (GTDB taxonomy): domain Bacteria; phylum Bacillota; class Clostridia; order TANB77; family RGIG9151; genus RGIG9151. The sequence continues at coordinate 9,827 of CAKSUD010000030.1, forward strand.
GGCGGTTACTGTTGTTACCGGAATTACCGCAAATAAGGTGCAAGTTTTTGCAAAAGACAATAATAAAAGATAAGATGAGGTGAGGGTGGTGCTTGTGATAAGAAAAAAACACGCTTTGGTGGGGGTACTAGCTGCTATAATTGCGACTGCTGCTATGATTAATTATAATAATCAACCCGGCGTTGAGGTGAGCGGTGAGATAGTTAATTACGATGGAGAAAGTAAATATGTGTCCGGAATGGTAGAGAATTTGTCGGCTATTAATTCTAATTCTACTGAATTATCTGACGCATATTTTGTTTCTGCAAGGCTTGAGAGAGATAGAACTTTCGGGGAACAGGTGGAATTGCAGGAAAGTATATTGTATAATGAAAAATCGGATGAGAATACAAAAAAGATGGCACAAGAACAGATTAATTGCATTTCTAATAATTTGACTAAGGAAATGAGTATAGAAACATTACTACAAGCTAAAGGCTTTGAGGATTGTATAGCGATTATAAATGAACCTAATGTGAATGTTGTTGTAAAGTCTATGGATGAGTTAAGTGTTGCACAAGTGGCACAAATTCAAAATATTGTTATGCGTGAGGCTAATGCAAATGCAGAAAATATCCATATAGTCACGAAAAAATAAGGAAAAATATTGCAAAAATAAATAAATTATGTTAATATAAATATATAGAATTTATTCTGTATTTTAACCATATTGTTTTGGTTATAGACGGATTCCCTGTTTTTTTAGGAAATAATAGGAGCTGTGCTGAGCCGATTATGTATATATATTTTTTTATTTATAAAAAAGGAAGGTACTTTTTACAATGAAGAATAACAAAAACAATACCATAGTTAGAGGCATATTTGTTGCCACTATAGTCATCGCAACTGTAGTGATGTTTGTCGCACTTAACACTATTTCCGACAATAGCAAAATCTTCCCAAGTTTCTACACTTCTAGGACAAATCCTGAGGCAACTTTATCATCGCAAGAGGAGTACTACTTGCTTATACAGAAATATGAAGAAATGTGTGAGAAGTGGGTAAAAGTTGGCACTATTGCGGACCATTCCGATTGCGTTGCTCCTGAGTTAGATTCCTAAGCCCGATTACGATGCTCTTAAGAAACTGTACGATGAGATTGTCTCTAAGTATAATGCTCTTCTTGAGCAGAGCGGCAGTAACGGCGCAGAGCCGATAATTGTCGACGAGGACGGAAATGAAATTCGCCCTTAACCTAAGAAAGAGCACCGGCAGCACCTGGTGTTCTTCTTTTTTTGTTTAAAATTTTCTCCCTGTCACAAAAAAATAAGGAAAAATATTGCAAAAATAAATAAATTATGTTAATATAAATATGTAGAATTTATTCTATATTTTAACCATTATATTTGGTTATGGATGAGTTTTCTATCTTTTTAGAAAATAACTAGGCTGTGCTGAGCCGATCATATATATTTTTAGTTTACTGTAAATAAAAAAAGATGTACTTTTAGGAGGTACTTTATGAATAACAATTCTTCTTACCGCTCCCGCAACAACGGCGTAGTTAAAAACGTCGTTATCACCATCCTCGCAATTGCAGTTCTTGTACTGCTTGCATATTCTCTTAGAGGATGTGATTTTTCCGCACTTACCACCAGCAATCAAGTTCCCTCCAACAATAGCGAAATCCTTTCCTATGATTCTTGCACTTGCACTCCCAATAGTAACGGCGATGTTATCGTTAACAACAACTTAAATTGCACTTGTGGCAATAAGTCTGATAACTCTAACTGCGATGCTTCTGACCGTGACAACTTGGCTGCAAGAGTTGCAGAGCTCCAGAAGGAGAACAACAAGCTTAAGGCTGAAAACGAAACACTGAGATCCTCGATTGGCAAGAGTGACGTTGACCTGAGTAACTATGTTCTTAAGAGTGAGTATGACAAGCTGGCTAACAGCTATTCTAGCCTTGAGAATGAGTATAATACTTTGGTTATTACGCACAACAATTGCAAAGATGTCGACCTTAGCAAGTATGTTAAGAAGTCCGATTATGATGCTCTCAAGAAACTGTACGATGAGATTGTCTCTAAGTACAATGAACTTGTGAAGAAGTATAACGACTTCTATAATAAGTGGCACAACCACGTTTGCTCTGGCGGCACTACTGTAGTTGAAGCAGATCACTCCAATTGTGTTTCTAAGTCCGCTTACGATGCTCTCAAGAAGTTGTACGATGAGATTGTCTCTAAGTACAATGAACTTGTGAAGAAGTATAACGACTTCTATGATAAGTGGCACAACCACGTTTGCTCCGGCGGTACTACCATAGTTGAAGCAGACCACAGCTCTTGTGTAAGCCTTAGCGACTATAAAGCACTTCTGAATTCTTTGAACAACCTCGAGGATGAGTACAATGCTCTCCTTGACCAGTGGAATTCTCACACTTGCTCTGGCGGTACTACTATTGTTGAAGCAGACCATAGCAATTGCGTAAGCCTTAGCGATTACAGAGACCTTCTCGCTAGATACAATGCTCTTCTTGAGGAGCAGAGCGGCAGTAACGGCGCAGAACCGATAACTGTCGACGAGGACGGAAATGAAATTCGCCCTTAACCTAAGAAAGAGCACCGGCAGCACCCGGTGCTCTTCTTTTTTTGTTTAAAATTTTCGCCCTTGACCAAAATTTACTATAATGATAAAATACTAAGGAAATGTAAAATGGAAGAAGGGACGAATTTGTTTTTTGATAAATTAAAAAGTAAAATGGCTAAGACTAAAGAGTCATTTTCAAATAGCATTAATAGTCTGTTTTCTTCATTTAGTAAGGTGGATGAAGAGTTATTGGACGAATTACTTGATATACTGATTATGGCAGATGTTGGACTTAATACTTCTGAATTCATAATCGGAGAATTGAGAGATAGCATAAAAAAAGAAAGAATTACCGAACCTGATAATGTTAAGGATAAATTAAAAGAAATCTTGATAGAGTTACTTGGCACTTCAAGCCAAGAAATAACTAAAAATACTGTATATATGGTAGTTGGAGTTAATGGAGTAGGAAAGACTACTACTATTGGAAAACTTGCAAATTATTTTGTTAGAAAGAAGTATAAAGTTATAGCTTGTGCAGCGGATACTTTTAGAGCAGCTGCGGTTGAACAACTTAGTGAATGGATGAACAAAACTAATGTTGAATTAGTAAAAAAAGAAGAGGGGGCTGACCCAGCATCTGTTGTGTTTGATGCGACAGTAAGGTTTAAGGAAAGTAAAGCTGATATTCTTATTTGTGATACTGCCGGAAGACTTCATAATAAAAAGAATTTGATGGATGAACTCTCTAAAATGGACAGAGTTATAGAAAGAGAATTGACTAATACTAATAAAGAAGTGTTGCTTGTGCTTGATGCGACTACCGGTCAAAACGGAGTTTTGCAAGCTAAGGCTTTTTCAGAAATAGCCGGAGTTACAGGAATTGTTGTGACTAAATTAGATGGAACTGCTAAAGGCGGAGTAATCTTTTCTATAATGAAGGAACTCAATATTCCTGTGAAATTTATAGGTATCGGAGAGGGAATAGAAGATTTAGAAGAATTTAATGCAAAAGAGTTTGTTGATAGCATTTTTTAATTTGGAGGCTTTGATATGAAAATTTTTGAATGGTTTGACAGAGGAGACAAGAATAAGATAAGAAAAATGTTTATTATAGGTGCGATTGCGTTTTTAGCTATTGTTATTTTAGGAACAATTTTTCAAATAAATATCGACTTGTTAGAAATTAAAGAAATCGGTTCTCAATATACAAGTATATATTGGACTAATTTAATAGTTAAATATGCAACTATGCTAGTAGCGTTTGTTGTTATATTTATTGTTACGTTTATAACTAATAATGTTATTTCAAAGAATTTGTTGAAGTTTTTTAAGGAAGAAAATGTTGAGCCTATAAAACTTCCTAATAAGTCTGTTTCATTTTTTATAGCTCTTGTTACAAGCTTTTTTGTGAAGGACTTCTTATCTGAAAATTTATTGGTTTACTTAAATTCAGCTAGCTTTGAATTTAATGACCCGATTTTCTTTAAAGACATAGGATATTATATGTTCCAAAGACCTTTCTTAATAGATGTATGCAATTTCGTTAAAGGTTTAATTTTAGCTGTTATCGTGTATACACTAGGCTATTATGTTTTGGTGTTTGGCGCATGCTTTAATGGAATTTTATTAGAATCATTAAAGAAAAATAATGTTGTTAAGCACAATTTAATTAATGTTGCGATTTTCTTTTTAGTGTGTTCACTTACTTATTCTTTTACAATGGAAGAATCTCTTTTTGGAAGTTTTAGCAGTGGACTTATAGGTGCCGGATATACTGATTTTAACATCATGATGTGGGCATATAAAGTTGCTACTTGGCTTGGAGTTGCTGTTGTAATTGTCGCATATGTTTTCTTAGAACGTAATAAAATTAAAAAGGCAGTAATTACAATGCTTATTTTCCCAGCATTTTGGGCTATTGTATATATAGGGGTTTGGGGAACACAGCTATTCTTTGTTACTCCTAACGAATATTCTACTGAGTCACAATTTATTGGGTATAACTTAAAATATACAAGAAATGCATATAACTTAAATGCTGAAGAAAAGAAGTTTCCTGCAAACGTTGAGTTAACCGAAGCCAATATTACAAATAACACTGATACTGTTGAAAATGTAAGAATTTCTGATGATTATGCTACATTAAAGGCTTTAAACCAAAGTCAAACAACAAGAGGTTACTATGTATTTAATGATATAGATACTGCACAATATACAATAAATGGCAAACCTACAACAATGTATGTTGCGGCTCGTGAGATTAATACAGATGAAATGAATTATATAAATAAAACTTTCCAATATACTCATGGTATGGGGGTTGTTATGAGCCCTGTAAATGAGGTTGATAAAGATGGAGAACCTGTTTTTATACTAAATGAATTAAAACCTGATCAAAGTTATGGAGATTTGAAAATCGCTGAACCTAGAATTTATTTTGGCGAGAAAACTGATAATGACGTTATTGTAAATGGTGTTGGAATTGATGAAATTGATTACCCTGAGGGAGATAAGAGTATTGAGTTTAGATATACCGGTACAGCCGGAGTAAAAATGAATTTTTGGAACAGACTTTTAATGTCTATAAAAAATGCAGACATTCAAATGCTTGTTTCTGGATACATCAATTCTGAAAGTAAGCTACTTACAAACAGAAATGTTGTTGAAAGAGCAGAAAAAGTTGCACCGTTTGTAAGATTTGACGAGGATGCATATATAGTTGTAAATGATGAAGGAAGATTATTCTGGATTGTTGATGGATATACTTTATCTACCCAATATCCTTATGCTGAGTACTTTGAAATTGATGGAAAAATTCCTGGAACAAGAGAAAAGTACAATTATATAAGAAACTCTGTTAAGGCTGTTGTTGATGCATATAATGGTGAAGTTAAACTTTATATTACAGATAAGTATGACCCTGTTATTATGGCATATAATAATGCATATCCTGAGTTATTCGTTGATTTATCGACTGAAATGCCTCAAGATATAAAGAGTCATTTACGTTATCCAACATTATTATTTAAAATTCAAGCCAATATGCTAGAAAGATACCATGTAAGTGATGTGAATACATTCTATAAAGGTGAAGATACTTGGAGTATTGCTACACATAATACAGGAACTGTTGTTTCGGATATTGAACCTTATTATGCATATGTAAAATTACCTGAAACAAACAGTAACGAGCTTGTTCTTATGATTCCGTATACTCCACAAAACAGAAATAACTTAACTTCTTGGTTAGCTGTCCGTTCAAATGGAGAAATGGTTATATACAGTTTCCCTAAGGAAGCGAGTGTACTTGGTACAGTTCAATTAGATAATAAAATTGACCAAGATACACAAACTGCAAAAGACTTAAGCTTAGGTAGCGGAACTAGAGTTAGAAGAGAAGTAAATGTTATTCCTATTGATAACACATTGGTTTATGTTGAGTCTATTTATATCGAGGCTGTTAATGAAGATGCAGTTCCTCAAGTAAGTAAAGTGGCTGTTGCATATAAAAATAGCTTAGCTATTGCTGATACTTTTGACCAAGCATTAAAGCAGTTGCTAAACAAAGAAACCGGAACTATCTTTATTGAAGTAGATGATGAGACTACTTTAATTGATGCAATTGATAATGCAATTCTAACTTACCAAAGAATGAAAGAAGCTTCTCAAAAGTCAGAGTGGCAAGAATTCGGTAAAGAACTTGATAAATTAGAAGAGGTTATGACGATTTTAAATGAAAAGAAATCTGAAATAGTTATTACTAATAATGAAAGTATTTAATAAAGTTAGGGGGTGTTAGAAACACCCTTTAATTTTAAATAAAATAAGGAGTGAATTAGAAAATGACAATAAAAAATGACAGATTAGAAGTTTCAACTAAATCAGAAGGTGCAGAACTTACAAGCATTAAATTAAATGGTAAGGAATATTTATGGAATGGTGATGAGAAATATTGGGGTAGACATGCACCAATATTATTTCCTATTGTTGGCAAATTAAAAGATGGGAAAACTTTAATTGAAGATAAAGAGTATCTTATGGGCAGACATGGTTTTGCTAGAGATATGGAGTTTGAACTAATAGAGCATACTGAAAATAAAGTGAAATACCTACTAAAGAGTGATGATAGGACATTAAAATCATATCCTTACTTATTTGAACTTTATGTTTCTTATGAATTAGAGGAAAATAGACTAAAGGTAGTATATGAGGTAAAGAATACTGATGAAAAGGATATATATTTCAGTATTGGAGCTCATCCTGCTTTTTGTTGCCCTATTGAAGAGAATGAAAAATTTGAGGACTATTATATAGAGTTTGAAAAGAAAGAAACACAAAACTTTATTGCACAAGACGAAAACGGATATATAAGTGAGGAAAATAGCTTAATAATAGATAATACTAATGTGTTAGAACTTGATAAAGATGTCTTTAAAAAGATAGATACGTATATTTTCCATAATCTTAACTCCAAAGAGGTATCGCTTAAGTCTAAAAAAGGTGACAGATGTATAAAAATGTATTTTGAAGGCTTCCCGTATTTTGGAATATGGACCAAACCTGACGCAGCACCGTTTATATGTTTAGAACCTTGGTACGGAGTGACTGATTTTAAAAGAACGGACGGAAAATTTATTAATAAAGTTGGAATTCAGAGATTAGAAATAGGGAATACTTTTGTATGTGATTATGAAATTGAGGTTAAATAATTATGAAGAGAATTAAAGTTTCAAGAATGCATATTTGCGATGAAAGATGGCTTTTAGGTAATCCTATTGTTGAGGTTGATATTTATGGAAAAGGTGGCTATAAAAATATAATAAACCAGCTAAGTGCGGCAGATTATGACGTTATAACACTACCTGAGTATAATAAGAAGATTGTGAAATATGCAGGAAAGAAAAACATAGTTGTTGAAGCTGAAGATGAATATTTGCCTATTTATTTTGAAGGAAAGTTTAAAAAAAGATTTGAAGATTTTGGCCCGCTTGACTTAGCATTTGTATTTTCGCATGATGATGCACGTCTTGCTGAAAAGATAATAATGAAAGTTACTAAATATTGCAGGTTTTTGACTATTCCTGATTATCCGCGCAGTAGGAGAATCGCTGAGAATGTTCTAAAATCAGAAGGACTTAAAATAAATCTTGAAAATGGTATTGATAAAATTAAGAAAAAATGCGATATTATAATTGATATTAAGACATTAGAATTAATTATTTAAATATATTGAGGGGGAATTACA
>CAKSUD010000031.1 GCA_934500865.1 uncultured Clostridia bacterium
AGCCGTCTACTTGGTCTTTAAAAAGTAAAGGTGTTGCACTCATGCCTGGTCCACTCTTCTATCGGCAAATAAGAAACAAATAGATGGATGGATGAAGGAGATGCGTCAAAACGGCTGTTAAAACACTGTTTTAACACCGTTTAAACGCTGTTTAAATAGACATCGCTTTTCGATGAACTACTTCTGTTGATACACAATTTTATGATAATCAGCAGAAGTATTTCTCCAGACATCCTATCTTTTATGAAAACATACAATTATAAACATACTCAACAATATGTAAATGACGTATAACTAAAGTCAATAATAATGCATAGAATCCTGCCAAAGCATCATCAAGCATACACCCCAATCCTCCATGTATATTTTTATCTATCCAACGACATCCAAGAGGTTTAGTTATATCTATAATTCTAAAAAACAAAAATCCAATAAAAGCTAAAGATATTACTACATACGATGATCCAGTGAAGAATGTTGCAGAAAGGACGGCAATCCATGTTCCAAAAAGTTCATCAATAACTACAGCTCTTGGATCCTCTCCCCAATAGCGTTCCATAACATTATCTGTCCAAACACCAATAAAAAATGAACCGATTACCAACAAGAATGTAGTTATGAATAATGCTATTGGAGAAAGAATAAAATATAAACTAATCCATATTAAAAGAGCTAAGAATGCTCCAACTGTCCCTGGTGCGTATGGAACAAATCCCGTTCCAAATCCAGTCGATATAACAAGATGCAACAGTGGCACTCCTGCAACATTATGATTATTATTGTTACTCATATCGTTTACTACAGAAGTCGGTATGTCATAATTGCAAACTGCCGCATTGCTTTTGAAATCCTCCAACCTCAGTCATTTACATCAGTATACTCCTGTCAATCTCATCAGCAGCACCATGCATTTCTCTAATTATGACAAAACCTAAAGGGGAGGCATCAAAACATCCATTTTGACACAACCCCTTCCTTCAATAATTTATTTATTAATCAATTGCCAAATTTCACGAATCCAAAGAACAAACGAAGTTGTACAAATTATAATAATCCAGTCAATAGCTTTAACTCCACCTACTGCCACATTAAACATTTCTTGTAAGCCTGGAAGCTCTGTCATCAAAATTTGACCGACCAAAATTATGAGGACAATAATAATAAACCACTTTGTATCTCTCCATGAGATTCCCTTGAATGCGGAGTCTTTTGTCATAAACGCTTTTGCATTAAATAGATTCCAGAACTGAAGCATAACGAAAATTGTAAAGAACAAGCCAAGTTCATAAGCTGAAAGCCCGTTATTTTCGCTCCATATTGCATAACCATTAAATATATCTGTAAGGCAAGTCACATCCGTATGTTGAAAATATATACATATTCCGAGAAGTATCACTGTAAAAACACCACCAACGCCAAGAATACCCCACTCCATTCCTTTAAGAATATGTTCGTTGATAGAACGAGGCTTCTCTTTCATAACAGTCTTGGCAGGAGGCAAAGACGCCAATGCCAATGCTGCAAAAGTATCCATAATCAGGTTTACCCAAAGCATTTGTGTCACGGTCAGAGGAGATTCTTCTCCAATAAAAGCACCAATAGCTACTATCAAACAAGCAGCAACATTCACAGTCATTTGGAATAAAATAAAACGCTTAATATTCTTATAAAGTGAACGTCCCCACATGACTGCATTGGCAATAGTACTGAAAGAATTATCAATGATAGTCATATCACTAGCTTCTTTGGCAACCGCAGTGCCATCACCCATTGAAAGGCCAACGTTAGCTGCATTAAGAGCTGGAGCATCATTAGTACCATCACCCGTAACAGCAACAATACAACCAATCTCTTTCAATATACGAACTGCGCGTTCTTTATCATTTGGACGAGCACGAGAGATAATCTTAACCTTGGGCAATCTTTCCTTCAATTCATCATCTGACATAGTCGCAAAGTTCGTACCAATCAGAATATTTTCATCTGTATCTTCAGGTTTCCATAAACCAAGTTGACGACCAATTTCTTTAGCAGTACCAAGAGCATCTCCTGTTACAATCTTAACTTGAATACCTGCATTAAGGCAGTCGGCAATTGCAGCAGGAACATCTGCACGAACAGGATCTTCAATACCAACAATGCCCATCATATTCAAATCTTTGATGTTCAAATGTCCATCAACAAAAACTTCATCAGTATCATTCAACTCCCTGTAAGCCAAAGCGAGGGTACGATTAGCATGACTTTGGAATTCTAACAACTTCATATCATAATTATGAATATCTTCTTTTGTCATTTTGCATAGTCCCATAAGAATATCAGGTGCACCTTTTACATATACAATGCGTTTTCCTGTTACTTCCGAATTAACAATCGTAGCCATATACTTAAGCTCAGTGGTAAACTGAAGACGATTTGTAACCGTTAAAGATTCACGAATATTAAGATAGTTTGTTCCATTATTATGTAACCATAAAAGAAGAGCTCCTTCCGTTGGATTACCAATAGATTTTATCTTCTTTGAATCCGAAAAATCGAGGTTTGCTGTTGTGTTAACCGCTATGCACTCTTTCAACAGAGAGGAAAAATCATCGTTTCCAATCTTCTGATTTTTTAATTGAGGGAATGAAGTCCTAACAACCTTCATTTGGTTTTGAGTTAAAGTACCTGTTTTATCGGAACAAATAACAGATACAGCACCCATCGTCTCACAAGCATGCATTGTACGAGGAAGTGTATTTTGCTTCATTAGACGCTTCATACTAAAAGCAAGGCTCAATGTTACAGCCATGGGAAGACCTTCTGGAACTGCTACAACAATCAATGTAACTGCAATCATGACAGTATCTAAAGCATATTGAATAAACTGCGGCCAATTTGTAGTGGTTGTAGTCCCTAACATAAAATATAATATGACTCCGATTATTGGTAAAACCATGAAAGCGAGTACCTGCCAAAGTTCTATGCTTTCTTCATTGTCCTCATTCTTCTTTTTATTCAAAGCCAAGAATACAATACATGCAAGGACAAGGGAACCAACAAGGGAACCAATAAGTGAACCATAGTTCGGATTTGGCAATAAGAGGGCATGACGAACAAGACGACCGAGAACAATAAGGATGGCAATACCATAACTTGTTTTTGTTATAAGCCCAGCAAGTTCATCAAGCTTTTCACTTAAAGGAGTTGCTTCTCCATCTTGAACTTGTGCAGCCTCAAATACTTTACCGCAAGCTGTAGCATCACCTACAGCAAACACTTTAGCAACACAGTCTCCCTCCATAACCGTACAACCCTTCATAATATAATTAGATGGATATGTCGCTTCTTTGTCAAAGTCTTCAGGAATAGTAGTTTTTGCACACTGCAACTCTCCTGTAAGAGAAGATTCGTTCATAGTGAGATTCATGCATTCAAGCAATTCTGCATCGGCTGGTACTTCTTCTCCCGCCTCAAGAAGAATAATATCTTCAACAACAATATCTTTACGAGGAACTTGACACACATTGTTATTACGAATTACTTTAACTAACGTATCATCGTTAACTTCATTCAAACTTTTAAATGTTTTTTCATTTGAAGTCTCTAAGATGTGTGCAACCGTTGTTGCCAAAAGCACGGCAGCGGCAATGCCAATCAATTCAAGGTATGGTCCCCAACCTTCAACTCCTCCATACACACCATTATAAAAAGCAATAGAGCCCGATAATAAAAGAGCGAAAAGTAAAATTGTAAATAATGAATCAATATCAAATTCTCTCTCATCTTCATTCCATTCACCACCTAAGTAGGCGACCAAATAAGTAAGAGCAAAAAGAATAAGAGAAAGTACGGGAGCTATCCATAAACCATCATGAGAATAGATACCCATCAATGGCAACATAATTGCAGCCAACGTTGCAACCACAAATATTGCTAAATCAACTTTCAATAACCAAAAGTGCATGCAATTCTTTATTTTCTCCCAAATAGACTCCTCTGCAGGAGGAGTAAGTACATTTGTACCATATTTTTTACGACTTTCGAGCACCTGAGCATCGGACAAGCCGGAATAATGATGTTTTTGTTTCATATATATTTATAATTATACGTCCGTATTTTTCAAAACACATTCATTAATAATAATCGTTTTAAACTTAATTATTTTCACACAATCCTATCAACTTCTATTTGAAATTCCACATTGTATTATTTAAAGGGATTGCTGTAATACATAACAATCTTTACATTACAAATATTCTGTATATTGCTAATACTACAAACAGAATAGAAAGTACACGAGAAAGCATTATCAATGCTTTACGATCAGATTTCTTTCTTATATGTCCCTCTATTAGTAAAGGAGAAACAAACCATAGCAAAACTGCAAGAACGATATACAACATCATATGATTATATTTTAATGGTCAGATAATTACCTGAAAATAATTATCTGACCAAAAATTGGTTTTATGTATAACTAAAGGAGTTCTCCTTTACGATACATTTCATTTACTTTTCTCTGAATATCAGAGTATGCTTCCCCTAATTTATCCTTACGAATTTGTCCATTACCGAAGTCTCCACGAATAACGCGACGCGCATTCTCTTCAACATCATCACCAACATATGCATTAGATGATGTGGTTGACTCTGTTGCCTGGCTTGCAGTAGACTTTGAGATTTCAGAGGTAGAAGCAGGATTCTGCTTTATTGACTGTTCTGCATCCTTACTGCCTGTTTCTGTCGATGGAGCAGATGTCAATTCTTTAGCAGCTTGTATTTCTTCTGCTCTTGTAGGAGCTGAAGTCTCAACTTCATTTGCAGATGTACCATCTCCTTCTTCAGACATTCCTTCATTATTAGCTCCTGCAGAAGCGTCATCGCTTGCATCTTGTTTTCCTCCGTTCTGTGCAGTCATTCCTGTAGAAGTTTTGTCATTACCACTTCCATTTTCTTTACCATTATTGATAAACAAGAAAGCACTTATAATGATTACTACTATAGCAACAACTCCAACAATAATCCTTCCTATATTTGGCTTCTTCCCTACCTGAAATCTTTGAGGCACTGCCGTGGGCGCAGATTTGCCCTGTGACTTAGGCGAAAGAGTTGGCTGTAGCTTTGGCACTGGAGTGACCAGAGCATCGGGTTGCTTTTTCTTTAAAGAAACCTTAAGACTTTCAACAGCTTCAGGAGTTTCCTCCTGAGCTATCTTAGTCTTTAATGTTACCTTACGCTTAAGTGAGACCATAATATCATGAATTACAGATAAGTGCGAAACCTGGAATCTTCTCAAATGCAGTGCTGAGATCCATAACTTCTGGATGATCCTCATCACCACCGCTCTTCTTGAGAGAGTTTATACCATCATTATTCTTAATTGTGCAAACACAGTAGATTGGACCATGCTCTGTAGAGTCTGCAATAACCTCAAGATAATCGCCTGAGTCACTCTGGAGTTCTACACGACCTCCTTCTTCTGCATAAGTTACATCCTCTTCCTCAACAGCAGCATCATAGTTTACAATACATACGTAGGCTTCGTCAATCTCATTGAGATTTGCAACATTAATCTGCTCTGTTTCTTCTGAACCTTCAGAAGGTTCCTTATTATCACCCATATGTAGCATGAATGGAAATTCGTTAAGATTACCGAGGTCACTCTTACGGCCACGATACTCGTTAGAGAATATACCACCAACTTCTCCATTTTTCTTCTTAAAGAACAAGCATAAATCAAGATCGGTTGGAGTACTCCAAAAAAGTTTAACTTTTAACTTGCCACTAAATGTAAAATCTGCCGCTTCTCCCTTACGTTTGAGGGTAATTTTCTTTTTTAATGATACAGCCATAATTATTAATTTTTATTTGTTATACATTGAGAATTTATAAAAATTTCAAACTTATTTTGTTGGAAAGCAGAAAAAACACGCCTTTTATTTCATCATTCTTCTGAAAGAAGGCACAAAAATCAAGATTGGTTGATGAATGCCTCAAAAGCTTTACTTCTAAAAGTCCCATAAAAGTGAACTATGAAGGTTTCTCCTTTTCTACGAAGAGCAACCTTGCGCTTTAACTGTACGCCTTCCATTATTTTTTGTATTAAAAGTTAAAATCGTCATTTGTAATCTTTCCTGTCGATTTTGAAACTGCTGTATTTACTTTCTTTTTACCGTTATCAGCTATAGCATCAAAGAAATCATCATTTGACTTTAGCTTTTGGGGCTTTTTCTGCTTTGGCTTTGAATTTGGTGTTCCAAAATCAAAACTAAACGAATCATCTGATGGCTTCGAAAGAGACTTGCTTTTAGAAGATCTCTGTTGTTGATTCCTTTTTGTAAAACCACCAACAATAGTTCTTCCAGAATTAGAGGAACCTTCAAACTCTAATTGTATTTTCTGTTGTTGTATGGCTCGTCGAGCATTGTCTGCTTCTTCCTCCTTTTGGAATATTAATCTATTCAAGTCTCTTACTTTTGCCACACGTTCAGAATCAAGACTTATTTGTCTTAGTTTTGTAAGTTTTTGTTTAGCTTCTATAAAGTAAGAACCAAGAATTAAATCCTTGATTTCAGCAATAGTCCGATCAAGCATTTTTAACTCATTTTCAACTTTCAACTTTGCCTCCGCTTTTTCAAGCTTTGAACGAATTTCTGCACTCTCTTTGATTTCAAGCGCATCCTTACAAAGTAAAATAACCTTGTTCCAATCCTCAGACCACTGAGCAGAATCTATGCCACTAACAAGTTTTTCCCAACGATTCTGTTTTTCAGCAGCTCTTTCTCTCATGATGTTAATATCAGATATGTGAACACTCCATTTTCCGGAGTTAGTGAAATCTACACCAATAAGTTCTTTACAATATGTCAATGCTTCATCAAAGCGACCTTCACTCAAAGCAGAATTATATTGGATAGAAAGCTCCTCTACTCTTTTTTTGGCTACTTGTTGCTCTTTATTGATTTTTACTTCGCGTTCTATAATCTCTCTATCGTTAACATCAAGAAACCTTGCTTTCTGAAGTTCTTGTCTGGCCTCTATATATGCTTTTTGAGCAATAAATAAATCCGCACGATCAAGATACCTTTCAAATTCTTTTTGGCTCTTAATTCGACGAGTAGAATCTTCCTTTATGCGTTCTGCCTCTTTAGAATCAGGCATAAAGCTCAAGGCTTCCTCTGCTTTGAACTTTGCAGTTTCGTAGTCATTCTCATCATAGGCAACCTTTGCTTGCTGTATCTTTTCTTTGTAATGATTCTGCTGAACAGATAATTCAGCCTTTTTACGGATAGCATCTTCGTGTTTTTGATTTGCTTCTTTATCGTCAGGACGCAATGTAAGAGCAATTCTAAAATATTCTTCCATTTTGTCAAAGTCATGCTCACGTTCAGCATCGTAACCCATATCCATGGCATCCTTGAATTTGCGTTCCGCTTCTGTCGCTTTTCTTTCAATTTCAGCTCTTGCATCTGCCTCTTCTTGAGCACGTTTCATTGCTGCTGCAGCTTCCTCTGCATTTTTGATTCGGCGTAGTTCTGCTTCAGCATTACCTCTCATTGCATTATGTGTAGCAGAGAATTGTCTACAATCAATGAAGGTGTACGCACTTACAATTGAAGATAAGTCAGAGTCCTTATAGTTTATCATCTTGCTATTATCAAGATTATAGTAGCTACACAACTCTTTTTTGAACTGGATATTTGTAAACGTATTACCTAAGAACAAGATACCTTTTATTTGTTCGTGGCTTACATTTGCATCTTTGACAAAGCGAACAATGACATTGATAATGTCCTTGACTATTATATCTGTTCTTTCGTCAATCTTGGTTTTCTTTACTTGAACAGAATACACCTTGAACGGATCACGAGAGAAAGTTACATTAGTAAGCTGAATAGGGATGAAACTTCTTGCAGAAGATAGCTTAACGAGCCAATCATCCACAAATTGATTCATCCTAAGATATTCAGATTCACGCTCGTCCTTTGTTTTAAGGAAATGCTCTCTTTCATTTATATTGTCAACTACATGTTCAATTAATGCACGGCTTCTTACATCCGTGCCTAAGCCTTCGAGTACATCCTCTTTCTCTCTATTGAATAGATCTTCTGTTTTTTGATAGAGAGCATAATGAAGATTTTCATTACATGCATTTAGAATTAGATAGTATCCATCTTCTGTATAATTGGATTTTTTGGCTGCATACTCCAATGCCAAGTGGCAAATACGTGCCACACTCTCTTGGACAATAAATCTTTCTTCTTTTAACTCCTCAATAAAGAGAAGACGAGAAGCTAAAGATATGTCTTTTGAGAATGAAATATACGTAGTAATATCTCCATCTTCGTCAATATTCCTACGTAAATCATCAAATATTTTTGAAGATTTGAAAATTCCCTTCATTGGTTGGGAATGTTTGAACATAGTATATTTGGCCGAAGACTTAGTTATCAAAGAGAATACATCTCCATAATAGTGAGGCTCATTATTGCGATATTTACTCTGGAATCCCTTGCCATAAGAGATTTCGTCATTGACTACATCTTCATAGAAATAGAGCCAGATACGATTTTCGCGATTAGGTAGATTTACAAGACGATTGGTACCGTCGATGTTTACTGCACCAACGATATACCACTTGTCTATATAAAGAGCTAATGATTTCATATCTTCCAAATATCTTTCTACTGATTAAAAGCTTTTCTAATCAACGTACTGAGAAAACAGATTCCCTCTGCAATAATAATTGGCTGATGATAATGGAAACCATCACCAGACTTAGCCTTATCTTTAGCCTTCTTGTACTCTCTATCGTTATTACAGATAAAGCTTGCAATCTTACTTGGAAGATCAGACAAATCATCGCGCAACTCGTTATCCGCCTTGGCATAAAGCTTAGTCTTCTGGCTAACAAACTCAATAAAGATATCCATGAATGCCTCGAAGTTTGTGATACCTGAAAAATCGAAGTTACCCATATCATCAGAGAAGTAATCTCCGGTCAATTCTTCTTCTACTGACAAGCTCTTCATACTACCTCCTGGAATAAGGTATTTAACGCCAATTTCACCACAGATGTCACGATCTTCTTCTTTCTGCTTCTTTACAATATCCTTAGGATCGCATAGTCCTTTTGCAACTTCTGCCTTATTATCAACTTCAATCTCGTCACGATACTTGACGGTTAGTTCGACATCTGTAATGCATCGAGCACCAGCATTAAGGCATGTTGCATAGTATTCACGAGTAGCACGATTTCCTGCCGAGTTACGTAGCCAATGGAAGATACGACCACCCTTGCCAAACGAAAGGACATCAATTCGATTGATGTTATTCATCTCATATTCTTTAATTGTCTTACCAATCAACATGCCTGAATAGTACAGGAGCAAACCTGTCACATATGCTGGGATAGTGAACGCAAACTTAGCATCACGGTTGATTGTATCATAGAAGTTATCGTAATCATCTGGATTTTTCAACTGATCAAATATATTGTTCAAATAATAAGGAGCTTTATTAGCCTCAGTCAGAACATCACGAATATTTGACACATAGACAGACTTCTGGTTACTCTCATGGAAATTAACCAATGCCTGACGGAAAGTCTCAGACTTAATAACCGCATCAAAGAACACACCAGCAGCGAGGCGAACAGAACTCTCTCGGAACAATGTAGCCTTATTTCCATTATTTGGATCCTTACCAAGAAGAAGGATATCACTAGTACTACCACCAACATCAATGCCCAAAAACATATTGTTTCCAGCAAGACCGAAGTCCTGAGAAAGTGCGAAACTACATACTGCTTCTGCCTCTGTTGGACAACTTTCGTTAATCTCAGGTTTACGACCAGTCGTAATTGGATGAATCTTCTTCAAGTCATTGAAAATCTTGTCGTAGTCATTTACATCCGATTCCATCATAGAACCAGGATGACTCCAACTAATCTCATCTGGACGAATCTTATTCTTATAAAGAAAAGCACATGTCTGAAGCCAAATAGACTTCAAATATGCTCTCTTCTTCTCAAGACCCTTCTGGTTGTCCAACCACTTCATATTATAATGGAGTGTTCCTGCCTGAGTCTTGATTTCGTACTCATCCATCTCACGAACCATAACATTGGGACGGTTTACCGGTACACCTCCAGCAACCTCCTCTGACTGATTAAAGCAGTTATAGCGTGAATCATGTTCATGCAACCATGATTTCAACTGACCATTCTCAGCAGGGTAATTAGTAAAAAACAAAAGTTCATCATTACCTGCATTGGCTTTCTTATCGTCATTCTCATTACCAACGAGCACAGCACGATTGTTCTCAAACTGAACAGGCATAGCTCCTCGGTCATTTGCATTATAGTAAACACAAGTATTGTTGCTGCCAAAGTCTATACCAACAACCGCAGTACTATTCATGTCTATTGAAGACAAATCCTTGATAACACTATGACGAAGCATCAAAAAGCCTGCACGCTCCTCATGACCACCCTTTTGAACTGTTGCGATAAGTCCCTCAAAAGGCTTGTCTGAAGCAATAATGTTGTACTTAGGTAAATCTTCTACCCTTCCTGCTGGATATGTAATAAGATGCTTAATATTAACACCAAGATCCTCATTCGGTGCAACTTCATAAAGTGGAGTCAAGAAATTCAGTTTTCCATCACGCAAGATATTACCCTCAAACTTGAAGATTGGTTGGAATTTATTCTTTGCATCTGCCGTGAACTCTGTATACAGATAGTATTTGTTCCAATTGTCAGACACAAAGTTTGGCCACATAATAACACGACCAATATCATCCATCCACTCAATTAGATATTCTCGAGTATTAAGGGTAACACTTTCTCCATCAATCTCAACTACCATAGAGACAGAAAGTATATCGCCATTATCACTGATTGTTGCTGTGATATGGCTATTACCTCCTGCATTATAATCAAGCAGCTCGGCAAGACGGTTCTTGAAAATATCCACTCCCTTCTCTGAAAGAGGAATCGTAAAATAACATGCAGAACCCGAATACAAATCCTTCACCTGTAGGTAATAAACTGGTGCATTCGAACGTTTCCGGCGTTGTTCTGCATCCTCTGTCCATCCAAGTACATAACCATCAGAACTTAGAAGATTCTGGATATCACCAATCTTCTGATAGTCTGTTCCATTCATATATGTAAAAGTAAAGTCAGGCTTCATGTAAACAGGAATATCGCTACAGAACAAAACATTGAAAGGACAACTCAATGCTCCGTAAGTCGGAATTGGACCTATATTGCGAAGATTGCCATGTGCTTTCTGGAGAATCTCAGACTCCCAATCACGGCTCATACTCTTGAACCCATCTATGTTTATTCTCTGTTCGCCTTGACGGAACTGATTTATCTTGTTCTCGAAAGCATCAAGGTTGCCATTCATATTTTTGATGAATAAATAGAGTTTCTGGAGCTGATCCGGTGAAAGATATGGCATTGGATCTTCTAATTTACCGTTTCTGTACCAGCTAATATCAGTCATTCCATCTAAGCTAGAATAGTTCACACCTGTAAAGACCCCTGTCAAAGGAGATGTTCCTCCTATAAGTTGATCTTTATAATACAAAAGATGGATGTATGGCTGTGCATCAGGGTCTTTTGCAAGAGTGTCCTGATTGCTCCATATATCTTTATCGTTGAAAAGCATACGACCAAAAGCCGAAGCAATTTCGTAATCTCCGCCCTTTGCATTCATAACCACGGGCTTAGAGATGCGAATACGATCAGAGTATAATGCCATCAATGCCAAAAGACCTCTCCACTCACCATGAAGCATTTCATAGAACTGAGTTAGACCAGAATTAGAAATTGCAGGGTCAGGGTTAGCCAAAGTGCCAAATGCAAACTTGAAAAGTTTAGCACGAGCCCACGGTGTTGGCACACCCGAGATAAGTGCTGCAATCTTATCTGCACTAACATCCTCAAGAATCTTTCCTGTTTGGATTCCATGGATATAGGAAGACGCCATGTTCAGGTCGTTCCAATTTCCCTGCGTGCCAGTTGTAAGAGCAGTGTAACTCTTTATCAATAAAGCTTTAGACATAGCGTATAATATTAATTGATGTTATATATTTTGCAAAGCGTATCATAAACAAGTTTGTAGAAACTCTCTCCTGTATTTGTTATCGTTGTAGGAGCTCCATTATGAAGTTGTTCGATAAACTTCTTCTTAAAAGTATCAAACTTAGAACTGAACCAAGCAACAGAGAATGTCCAGTCCTTTCCGACACCTTCATTTCGGTACAGGTTCTTATTCCAATCGTATTTGTACAGTTCCCTCATTGTATGGAATGCAAACAATTTAGGATTGAAAAGGAAATTATCGCCGCCACCCGCAGAACGATGAATCTGACGAATCCATCCTTCTGCCAATTCGTCATTGACCCTACGCACATTAAAAAGACGGAAATACTTCTTCAGATATTCTATCTGATTTACATCCATACCATCAAAGCCAGTAATCTCTTTGTGTCCACCGTAACGCACACTCTCTACAAAGTCAATATGAGGATCATTACAAAGGAATGAGAATACAATCAACATACCAAACTTCTTTGCAAAGTCCTTGTCATAATTGTCCTTATTTCCAACAAAATCTTTAAATTCAAACTTACCAGAGCCATCTATAGCACGATATACGTAATCTGTCTCTCCCACACTCTTGTTTGCTTTCAAATGGGCAACATCGGTGTGGAAGAAGTCTAGAGCTGCACTTGCTGCTAGGAGCTCAATATAATGAGAATCATTCTTTTGAGCTCCACCTCCTGTTATTGTCTTAGTAATTTTATCTGCTTCACGAGCCATAGGATCCCATCCTTGTCCATCTGTTCCCATCATATAGAAACGTTGATAAGTATTCTTAACAGTGGTATCGTCATCATAAAACATCATTGCAACCTGCGAGTTCAAAGCAAATTTATCACTGGTAGCAATTACCTTCTGATCTCTCTGTTCTTCTGCAGAAGGAGCCTTGAAACTGAAATATGCAGTCAAAAGAGTTGATGCAAAATACGCACGACCTAAGATATTAGCTGCACCATTACTCATGATACTTGCTGCTTCAGAAATAGCCTGAGGTATGATAGGTATAGAAGACGCTCCAGTTCCTCCAAATACCGAACCCAATATGAAAACCTTGGAATCGCTACCTCCATTGCAAGCCTGAATAAGAACCTGAATGAATCTCTTCAGATCACTATCCATACGTGAACGAGCATCCTCGATTATAGAATGGTACATCATCATTGAGCCAAGGTGGGTCTGTGCACGATATCCATGACGCAAGTTAAAGTTCTCGACATTGTCAGTGAGAACAAGATCTGCCAAATCAGCCTCCTCTGGATTATTGTATCTAGTGTTGCCATAGTTAAATACGTCATTGAATGTACTCTTCTTCTCGTAATTAGGGCTGAACTCATAATATTTAATGTCTGCAGAGAAGAAGGTATCAATCAATGGAGTACGGTTAGCCTTATCAAGGTTTTTCGCATTTACATACGCCTCCTTTACCTCCTTCAAACGTGAAAAATTACCATTATTCTTATCTGTATCAAGTGCCAAAAGATGTATCTCAGTATCGTCAAACATTCCCATTGCACAGAGGTGAATCAATGACTCTATGCAACGCATGCCGGTACCACCGATACCCATTATGAAATATTGTTTTGCCATAATCTATCTATTTTTTAGATTATTAGATTTTTGTTATGCGTTCTTTTTTTCCCCAAGGATGGAACCAAACTTTGAATGACGAAAAACAAACATGAAAATAATACTAAGAAGTAAAGAACCAAAAATAGTTATACCTAAACATTGAAAATTTGTTCTTGCAAATTGGTTCTGTAAAGCTGGTTTCTTAATATAATCCATGACATATAAATCATTGTATAGCCAGAATAATACAGAGCCACCAAAAACTAAAATACCCAGCAAAATTCGGCGCGTAATATATGATTTGTCATCACCTCCCCGATAAGGAACACAATTAGTTAACAAAAAGGCCAAAAAGAAAATCATTACTGCAACTATAGCTGCGTAAACAAATGTATCATTCTGTAAAGAATGAAGCTGACTTGGATTCACAATTGATCTCATAATTTTATTTTTAGTTAAATCTTTCGCTTTTTATATAAATAGAATATATTATTTGACCTCGCATTTTCTCGAGGACTTCATCATCTGCTAAGCACTGTTTAATACTTAACGCAACGGATACATTTTTAGCTCCTTGATGAGCAATAGATTCGAAGATAAATTTTTCTTCATGTTGGTCAAAAACAGATTGCACCTTATCAATCATGATGTCAACCTTAAAATAATTGTATGGTTTCCCCGATAAATCAGAAGGATTAAACCATTTATTAAAAGCAATATTAATTTTGCCATGCTCAATAAATTCTTTTTTATCTATCTCCATAAAATTATCAAGACTTGGCAACTCATAATCTATTTTTGGGGATTGTTCTCCATTGTTTTTTGCTTCATAATATGCAAAATATTCTTGATTAATGTCGTATTCTTTTAACGAAAGTAATTGAATTTGATAACAGCCAAATGAAGTCTTATCTAATCCCATCTCAATAATAGTAGCACCTTTATCTAATGACAGACCTGTTTCTTCATCATAGGCATTTATTAAGTTTTCCTCTATTGTATTCCAATCACATCCTTCCCAATCCTGAATCTCAAAAGTCCCGTAACCTTTTGATTTACTCATAAGATATTGATTTTGAATAGAGCTATTATTACCATTTCCTTTCAACAGAGGATGACTCACAGACATATGAAATTCATCCACTTCTGGGTATTGAGAAAAATCAACTGTACGACAAATACGCTTATATATATTATTTTGCATCCGATCGTCTGTAAATATGATATAAAAACGTTTTTTATTGTAGTTATGACTTTTATATGATTCAATGTAAGGCTCAGATATAATATGAATATCGTACCCCCTAAGTATCCAAGTTTTAAAAGCATTGGCAAAATATGGATCATTATCATGACCTTTAGCTATTGATGGGGTATAATACTCCCCATCTGTAATCATCACAGATTCACATTCACCTTCTGCCATCATCTGCGAAGCTTTGGCAAGTTCTGCATAATTTATTTCTTGAATATTGCGAAGGAGTGTATAAACATCACCTTCTTCTTTTCGTATTTCTTTTCCTTTAATTGAATAGAAAGATGTCGTTTTATTAACAAGAGATGCTGCAACATCCTGAAAGAATGGTGAGTTTTGACCAAGTTGATTACAGGTAGAATAATCTACATAAAGGTTCAGATTACCCTCTTGCAAATATTTTTCTTGTGGTTCAAAATTCTCAAGATGAAACTCTTTAAGATATTTAGTGTCTACCGGCGTTTCTTGACCACTTTTACATGAGAAAACAGTCACTCCGGATAAATCGGCTGTTTTTGAATCGTCATTAAAACACTGTTTAAACACCATTTAAATACTGTTTTAACGTACTCGTCTTTACTTCATTTGGGCATAGATTTCATAGTAGATTCTATGAAAAGCCATAAATCATCAGAAGTTCTGACTTTCTCCAGACTTTTACAGAAAGTTGTAAGAGTAGTTGTAAAAGCTGCTCTTCATCCGTTATTACGCTCTGATTTACATTCGTTTGAACTTTTACAAATATCTATCCAAACAGTTGTAAAAGTCGCTCTTTCCATTCTTTCGGAATCCCCGATAGTGTATCATAAGTCACTCAAAAACATGCTTTTCACAACTGCTTGATAAACATTTTCTCGACTGGACTAATTGTATAACTTAGGATACTTTTAATTGGGCAACGACAATTTAATCTTCTCACCTAAGTGAGAAACATAAAATGTTGGATTAAATGTTGTCGTTGACTATCCATAATAATCCGAGCAATTTTAGGGATAAACAATAGCATACTACCTTTTTTCAAAAAGCATACTACCTTTTTCTAAAAAGCTTACTACCTTTTTGAAAACTCCCTTAAATGCTGTCTCAAATGCTGTTCTAACGTACTCAGATAATTCCTCGTTGGGCATACATGGCGACAATTTCCTGATTCATGCCGAAGAGGTGGGGTTTAATCAGTTTTAGACGAACTTGCAAATTAAACGAATTGTCACCCCAGATAAATTGGTCGTCATGAATCGTCATTAAAAACCCTGTTTTAATGTACCATGTAGCGAAGAACACGCATCAACTTCCTTCTTACACCAAGACAAAAGGATTGGATAAGGAGAAATTACGCCAGATGATACTGCAATTCTTACAAAACGCAGGTGACGAAGGGGCAAAGCGAGACAGTATTTATGAATACTTGAGGGATGTACTTCCTTCCAACAAAACAGACGAACAACAACTGCGCATGGTGGGCAAATTGCTTGTTGAGATGGATGAAAATAAATTAATAACAACCAAAGGACGAAAGTGGATAATAAGGTCGTAATAAGACCTAATTTGTGAATTACGACCTTTTTACGACCCAATATGCCCACTTGAGGTTGAAATAGGTCGTAATTTTAATCGATTTACATCGAAAAAATCATATTATAACGGAGTTAGTATCGTAAAATACAAAAGATATGTTATTCGGAAACTAGATATGAGAACTCAGAGACGAGCAGGAGCTCCTGCAACACCAATTGGAGGCAGCATTAGAAATTGATACTCCCATGTTCAGTAAAATTGAACGTGGGCTGTCATGAATCATCATTAAAACACTGTTTTAATACCATGCCTGATGGATG
This sequence comes from uncultured Clostridia bacterium, assembly GCA_934500865.1. Classification (GTDB taxonomy): domain Bacteria; phylum Bacillota; class Clostridia; order TANB77; family RGIG9151; genus RGIG9151. The sequence goes on from CAKSUD010000031.1 coordinate 16,760, forward strand.
CCGAAGGGAAGGGTTTTAATCGAAGTTTAGTCCAACATACAAATAAAACAAACAGTTTGCTTTTTCGTTTGGATACAATCCGTATCTTTACCCATATTTTGTAATGGATAATTTCGCAATATGGGAA
>CAKSUD010000032.1 GCA_934500865.1 uncultured Clostridia bacterium
GAAATGGCAAAAATTGTATCGTAAAATTTTATGAATCATTTATAAAAAAGTGCGACACTTATTATTGCAATTTATAACTATGAGATAATTTTGACTTAATTATTGCCAAACTTTCCAAATTTTATTATAATGTTATTATATAGGTAAATAATGGTGAGGCATTTAATGAGAATTTGTCACATACAATACCAAAATTAAGTACGAGGAGTGAACTTTATGAAAAAACTTTGTATGCTATTTTGCATGGTACTTTTTATTTTATCGGAGGCAACTGCTATGGGAGCCTTAGTAGAAATTGATGAGTTTTCTTGTCAAAAAGTAATTAATAAGAAAATTTTTGGTGATTTTGAAGTTACTAATTTGACAGGTAACTATTATGACAGGTTAAATTATATTTTATATTTAATACCTGAAAGAAATTATAATGGTAGTATAATTATGTCTTCAGCAGAAAGTATAGCAACTCCTTTTTCATTAATGCCTAATGAAACAAAGTTTATTGCTTACGAGTTTAAGTATCCGGCTAATATGCCGTTTGATAATTATGTGTTGGTACTTTTGATTTATGATAATTCAGATGACCTTTTTGCAAATAAAGAAATAACTAATTTCCAGATAGGTAAAAAGGATTCGGAATATATTATACCCGGAGATAAGGTAGAGAATAATTACTATAAAATTAAAGATTACGAATTCTCGCTATCTGGTCCAACGATAGGCGAAGATGGTAAGTTAGAGGGATATATAAATATAAATTCCACATTTAAAGAAGATAAAATGGTTACACCATATTATTCAATATTTAAGCGTGATTTAGTTGGGGAACAACTCACACAGACTGAAAAAGGTGAGTCTATTTTAATAAAGTCAAATAATACTAAAGAAGTAAAGGTTAATTTGCCAATAGTTAAAGAGCCTGGTACATATTTCGTAAAAGTTAGATTCGTAGATGAAAATGATAGACTAATTTCCGGTGAGTATTACTTTAGGTATGTTGTAAAAGGCGATAGTGCTAATATCTCGACTATTGGAACCTCTCTTAATACAGAAAACAATGTTTTAAATGTATCTTTTGGATATGTAGGAGCAGCTGATGGTGGTGTCTTAAAGGATTATATTTTTACTACTGGAGTAATGGAAACTAGAAGTGGCGATACTTTAGAAATGTTTGCAGATAAAGAGGATATTTATGCTACTTCATATAAAGCAAATTATTCCTTAGGAGTACCTGAAGAGGAAGATGAACTAACTGTTTGGGCTTCTATTGGAAAAGACGGTAAAACGCTATCAGAATACAAAGTTATTGTTAACAGAAGTATTTTTGAAAACGAAGTTTTAAAGTTTGAGGATTTAATAAGTACAAAATATGAGGATTACGTAAAGGCATTAGAATCGTACGGGATAATTTCAGGATATCCTGACGGTACTTTTAAACCTAGTAAGACTTTAACAAGGGCGGAACTTACTGCCATTGCGTTAAATATGAAAAAAGTCAATTTAAATGATTATGAAGTAAAAACTAATAATTTTAGCGATGTGCCTGAGAACCATTGGGCTTATAAAACTATAAATTATGCTGCGGAGAACGGGATAGTAAATGGATATGGGAACGGCTTATTTAAACCCGACTCGGAAGTTAAGTATTCAGAGGCTCTAGCCATATTAATTAATTTGGCAGGATACGGTAAACAGGTTGATGCTTTATCTGAGGGATGGCCATATAACTATATTTCATTTGCGGAGAAATGGAATATAACTAAAGATACCGAGATAAAAGACTATTTACAAGCGGCTTCAAGAGGAGAAGTAGCTGTAATGACATTAAATACTTACTATTTAAGGAAGGATTGAGGAATATGTTAAGAAAGTTTTTAGGTATTACTATTATTTGTAGTTTGTTATTTTTAGTAGTTCCTTCATATGCAGAGATGTACTACATAGGCCATGAACAAGGTACAATATACACAATAAGTCTTAGTCAGGGAGGAACGCACTTATCTGTTGATGGAGGCGGAGCATCTGAATGCCCTGCCTGTAAGGCGGCGGGATATCCGGGTGTGCAACATAAATCTGCTGAGTTTCAAAAAGAGCCTGAATGCAATTGTACATATGAACTAAATACAAATTATCCAACGGGTAAGGACTATAAAATAGTTAGTAGAGGAACAATTATTAAAACGCATAAATGTGGAAATAAAGGCAGTTTACGGCAGCAGGCATTTGACTGTAAATGGGAGTATATTAATGTTGTAAGGAAGGATGAACCTAAAACTGAAGATCCTGACCCTGACCCTGACGATCCGCCGGAAGAACAAAAAAAGCATGAACATCAATATGAATTACAAGGCAGTCATAGTTGTAGTTTTCCTGGGAATAGATTAAATCCACCTGTACCTGATGAGACTAAGGAATTTGAGGCGACTGTTTCTCCAAATATTTATGATGATAAAACCGTTTCGAAGCATGGGACACAGTTTAACTTAACAGTAAAGACCGAAAGCAGAAGAATTGCATTCCCAGGTGATATATATACTGAAACGGTGGGTTGCCAAGGTAATACTTTACGCTATGTGTGTGTTAGCAATGACGGACTTTACTGTGATGCACCGTATAATGGATATTGGAGCTGCCCTGCAACATCTACTATTATTGTTCAGGAACCACCTCAGTATGTACTTGTAAATCATCCTGCTAAAGTTGAATTCATAGGATTTAGAGTAAACGGCAACGTGTCTAAGAAATCCATGGGGGCATTTAGCAATAGTGGGAAAGTAAGCGGAGTACCTTCTCTAAATTCTGAAACTTTTAATTTACCATGTGTTATCACTGAATTGGTTGAAAGTGAATTGGAAGCAGATGCAGACACTGGTATGTTAAAAGGAAAAATAAAGGCATCGTGCTTGGATGAAGATGGACAACCGCATGTTACAAAAACTTTCCCAGTATATTTTAGACCTGTACCGAACACTCCACCTGATTCTGACCCTAATCCGGACCCGGACGGAACAGAGCATACCTTAACAATAAAGTCTGAGTATGATGGAATAGTAAAATTAGGTGAAAGAGATAAAAAAGTTGGAGAAGATTCGGCGAAATATGGATATGGTACAAGGGTAAACATAAGTGTTGATGATATAACTCCTGAGGTTGATAAAGAGTATGAATTCAAAGGTTGGTATTATAACGGAGGAGTGGTTTATCTTGATAAAAGTACTACTATTAAAATGCCTAATTACGATTATGAGCTTATAGCTAAATTCGACAGGAAAGAAAAAACCAAGTTCACAGTAAAAGTTACTACAATAGGTAATGGTACAGTTCAAATAGACGATGGTAACTCAAGTTTTACTGAAACTAAGGAAGTGTATAAAGGTACTACTGTTAGATTAAATGCATATCCGGATTCGGAAAATGGATTCCAATTCGATAGTTGGTGGGAGAGAAATTCGAAGGAAGGAACAGGAACAGAGAGAACTAATCCGTCTAGTTTTGATTTGGTTGTTGATAAAGATTATGAATTTGAAGCGATGTTTAAAGGAGACCCTTCGAGAAACTATAAAAAACTTACGATACAAGTAAAATATGGACAGCAAAGTATGGGATATGTTGTCGGTGGTGGAAGTGACGGCACTAGAATTGAGATACAAGCTGTACCTGGGAAAACATATAGAATTGAAGCGGTACCATTAACTTATAATGAATTTGAGTACTGGAAAATGACAGAAGATGGCTACACAGGTAGTGATTCAATTGATTTGTCTATTTATGAATTTGTGATGCCACAAAAAGATGTAGTAGCAACAGCTTACTTTTTTAAAAGTGATGGTTCTATTATAAAAGTATTTACTGATGGTGGCGGAAGCGTTCAAATAGGTGAAAGTGAAGAGCCGTCAAAATGGAGCAAAGTTGATAAGTATATTAAAGACCCTAGTGTACTTAATGTTTGCGCTTTTGCAAGACCTGATCCTGGATATAAATTTGTTAAATGGAAAATGATAGAACCTAGCACTAGGGAGGTTAGTACGCAAAAAGAGTATTCTATCCCACAAACTATGATTTTAAACGATAAGATGGTTGTATATAAAGCTATTTTTGAGGAAAAGGATATAGTAGATGATAAGTATAGGCTTACGGTAGAAACTGAGGATGGAGGCTGGGTTGAAGGCGGAGGTCTTTATCCGGGAGGTACGCGTGTTACAGTAATTACTCATCCATATGAAGAAACAGGTTGGATATTTTCAAAATGGGTTGATGAAAATAATGTAGAAGTTTCAAAAAGTGAAAGGTATACTTTCTACATGCCTGATGATGACTATTACATAAAGGCTACCTATAAAAAAATACCTTCTCAGAGTAAGGTGGGAGATGTATTAAGAATAATTTCTATAAGAGATGTTAGATGGAAGGATTATTTTGTAAGACCTGACCATACTGAAACAGGAAGATTTATATCTGTACCTACAGGTGCGTCTTCTGATACAATTTTGGTTTCGAGAGCAGATAAGGAAATATTATATGGGTATGCGGTTGAATTTTCTATGAGAACATCTGGAATCAAATATAATAATAATCCTGAATTAAAAATTATACCTAAAATTTATAGATATACAGAATCAGGGCGTTTTGTATCGCTTGAGAGTAAGTTCCCATTAGATAAAGTATCATCTAAAAATTCTGATGACATAGAGAAATATTTGATTTCTTGTGAGAAAGAAGGAACAGTAACCGAAACAAAGGGTGGCTATAGTTATAGGTATGATAATATAAAATGGAGTTGGTTATATTATCTTCCATTGGATATGTATGAGGAAATAAAAAATGACTCTAGTTTCGGAAATAATGATGATATTGTTTTAGAATTTGAGATTTATGTCATGGTTAGTGGTAAGAAATTTGATTATATAAAGACTATTAATCATTTGAATGAGTCAGATTGGAATGGTAAGATGTTTATGTACGAAATGGATCATAATTTATTGTATGATATTTACGATAATGCTAATAATTAAATTAAAAGCGACTGAATTTTCAGTCGCTTTTAATTTATTCATCTTGGTGTATTATAAATTTAATTGCTCAATTTTAGGAATGTTTATATGTGTTGAAAAAATTATAGTATGGAATTTTTACTTACACTTAAATTATTTATACTTTTTATGTTGACATAATCGATAAACGGTTGTATAATATATAGGTAATTTTCAAATTACTAACTCGCTATGTAATGGGTAGCGAGAAAACACCAAAAAATTTTATTTTATTTTGGAGGAAACTATGAAAAAGTTTAACGTGGTTCTGGTTGCAGCGTTGGTGATGATGCTTGCTATGGTATTTGCCGTGCAGGTATTTGCGGCTGATGAGAGTGGCTATATTTTAGCTGATGACTATTATCTTCCTTTTGAGATTGAGGTCTGGGGGGATAAAGAGGAACCTATCATCCCGGTTTACTATTATTCCGGACTTGAGGATGGAAAGGTTACTAGTACTAGCCGAGCTTTATATGGTCAGTTTGATGTTAGCTTCTGTTTAAAGGCTAAAAACGGTGTTAAGGTAAAGCTTATGCATTATTATGAATATTCCTCTATTGAGGAATTGGGAAAGAAATTTAATGATATTGAATTTCTTTCCCCTGGTGTTAAAACTGAGACTTACAAGCTTGCCGAAGGTGATACATCTTTAACTGAAAATCGTTTTCTTCTTCAGTGTGAGATTGATGGTAAGACGTATTATGCCGAGTTTAACTTTCAGTGCTATGCTAAAGATTACTTTGAAATCTACGTTTATGAGGGTAACGAAGTAAACGGTAAGGTTACTTGGCCATCTTTGGATAATAAGACGGCAGATGGTGCAACTATTACTGTTAACTGTGATGTGGCAGATACTGTTTTATTTGGCGTGGTACCTTTAAGTGATGACGTTCTGAAGATTAACGGGCATGTGAATACCGGTCGCGAGGCACTTTCTGAGGGTGAGAATAATTTTACACTTGAGTATAAGGGCAAGATTTATAACCTCATTTTTAGAAGACCCGAGACGACTAGTTGGACTAACCCCTTTGGCGATATCAAGTCTACTGATGCATTCTTTAACTCTGTTAAGTATTGTAACATGAACGGACTTATGCTTGGTACTTCCGATACGACGTTTACTCCTGATGCTATTACTACAAGAGCAATGGTTGTTACGACGCTGTATCGAATTGCTGGTAGCCCTAATGTTAATGGTACTAACAATTTTAAGGATGTCGAGGCGGGTTCTTGGTACTATGATGCTGTGACATGGGCTAGCGAGAATGGTATTGTTCTTGGATACGAGAATGGTAATTTCGGAACTAATGACAATATTACTCGTGAGCAGTTTGCAACTATTATGTATCGTTATGCTAAGAGTACAAACAACAACTTGTCACTGTCTAGCAGCAATTATCCTTATGTTACAGATGATGTGGCTGATTACGCTAAGGAACCTATGAAGTTTGCGGTTATGTCTGGATTAATTAAGACTACTGATACGATTAATCTTGGACCTAAAAATGAAGTTTCCAGAGCCGACCTTGCCATTGGTATAGCGGCGATGAAGACATTCGTTTTACCTACGCTTCAGGAAATGAATATTATAAGCAATTGACGTTTAAGAGAATAACAAAAACCCTCGCGGGATTTCCTGCGAGGGTTTTTGTTTATTTTTACTCAAATATTGATATTTTTCCATTTTTAGTTATTTTTTAGCATCCTTTAAATGGTGGTAGTATTACTTTTACAATAAAAAATTGAAGGTATATGAGATGGCGTTTAAAGAAACAATTGACAATGTATTATGTAGATGATATAATGCAACAGGAGAAAAGTCCTGTGTTATAGTTGCATTTTTTTGCGACTAAATTTACTTCAGAAAAATTTTTATGGAGGATGAAGCTATGTATACTAACCGCGTCAGAAAAATTGCAGACCTGGAAGAGATGTTGAACGCTGATGTTTACTTCCTTATTCACAATCGTAGAAGCGACGGTTCAATTGACGGTACGATGATTGACGTTTTGAGAAAAATGATTCGTTTTACCAAGCATAGAAGAAAAGCGGCTTTGGTTATTCAGACTCCTGGTGGATATGCTGATGAGGCATACTATATTGGAGAGTTCTTTAGAGAATATTATGATGAGACTGAGGCTTATGTGGTAAGTGACTGCTATAGCGGTGGCACGATGATTGCTTTGTCGACGGATAGAATTTATCTGTCGCATAGCGGATGTTTAGGTCCTATCGATATTCAAAGATACTATGCTAAGAATGACAAAGAGGATAACTGGTATCCTGCTCCTTCCGGTTTAATTGAGGCTCTTATTAAGGCTAGAAAAAATAATGAGCTTGATGATAAATTGGAGGCGACATTTAAGGGAAAGATGAGCGTTCTTGCCACGTATTTCAAAGATAAGTACACCTATGCGGACTTAGTTGGAGAAAACGTGAAACGCCATTGTCTTCCTGGCAAGGAATGGAATGAAGTGTGGAAATATCTGTCTGCTCTTAACTTCTCACATGGAACTCCACTGACTTATAGAAGGCTTAACGAGATAGGCCTAAAAGTTGAACTTATGGATGATTTTGTCGAAGAAGCGATCAAGGTTGTTATTCGTGACATTGAACACGAGTTTGGTGACCTTGTGGAAAAGGATTACCTTTATGACTTCTTTAAGAATCCTCAAATGTTCTCGCCTGTTAGAGGGTGTGACGAAGATGAGGATGATGGTGATGAGACTAGAACTGATGGAAATGCGGGAAAAAAGGAGACCGCTGATAAACATCAGTACAGTATGAGTACCAACTCTGAGAAGTTAGCGGTTATCGAAACTTCGATTATGGGATTTATACAAAACCGAGAAATTGGAATGATGGTTGAGGATTTTGTCCCTAGATATTTATCCGTAATTTCTTATGGCTGGGAAGAAGAAATGAACATGTCGGAGATTTCGCCTGAAGACCAAGAGAAACTCGATACTATCGTTTCTTTTTACGCAAACGTAGCGGGGATTGACTTAGATGACGTAGACAGTATTACAAGAGACGAGATTTTTAAAGCAACGTATCAGCAGTTATGTGAGAGAGCCATTGAAGTTATTACTAAGGCTGGGTATGTTATTGATGATATGCCTAACTCGGAAGTATGCAACATGGCTGTCGATTATATCACGCATAGTCCGGACATTGTTAATTTTGACGAAAAAATGGAAAACTTGATTCGGTCGCTTGCTATAGCTAGGGGAATTGACTATGATAAGGCAGACGGAGCTACAAGGATTGAGTTATACAATATGGCTTATTTTGCTTGTGAACGCGTGATGCTTATGAAACTAGGCGTTAGCGAAGAAGAGTTTGACGAACTCTCTGAGGAAGAGCAACTTAAGATGATTGATGACTTCATTGATAGTGCTAACCTGGAGTTTGAAAAGTGGCAAGCTGAATAAGATTTAAGAGTGGGGGGAAACCTCACTCTTTTTCTTTGCTTAAAAGTTTTATTTTTGGTTAAGCTATTATATGGAAAGGGTTGATGAATTATGAAAAATTATAATTTGATGGGAATTGTTATTGAGAATAGGAGAGAGAAAGCTACAATAGTCCAAGATGTTTTGACTGGATATGGTTGCATTATTAAGATGCGTATTGGTCTTCATGAGGGAACTGAGAATGAGTGCAGTAATGAGGGATTTATTATTTTAAATCTTTCGGATAACCAAGATGAAATTAACAGGTTAATTATGGATTTGTCCAATATTGATGGAGTTAGGGTAAGAAATGTAAAAATATAGCTTGAAGAAGATTTTTTATTTTGATAGTATATTCTTAGATAATTTTTGATGTTTAAGGAGAAATATATTATGAAACAAAAGATAAGTGCGTTTTTGACTTTGTGCTTCTTTTTTATTCTTATTTTAGGAGCATATACATTTTCTGGCAGTAAGACTATTAGGCGTTCTACTGAATGGGCGAAGGGAAAAATTTCTGTTGAGAAGGACAGATATGATGTTATAGTTGTTGGAAGTGACCCGGAAGGGGTTACTGCGGCTATTTCTGCTGCGAGAAGTGGTGGAAGAGTAATGCTTCTAGGTAAGGAAGATGGTCCGGGTGGATTACTTACTTACGGCATGTTAAATACTTTAGATATGAACAGGAATTCTGAGGGAACATTACTTACAAGAGGAATTTTTTCTGAGTTTTATACTGCTATTGGGAATACCGAGTCTTTTGATGTAGAGAAGGCTAAGACTGTTTTTAGTGAATTGATTTCTGCTGAACATAATTTGGAATATAAGCCTAATTATAAGTTTAGCAAGGCAATTTTAGATGGAAACACTATTATTGGTGTTACTATGATAAATAAGGATGGCGAGGAAGAGAGTTTTTATGCGAAACGAATTATAGATGCAACACAAGATGGAGATGTTTGTGTTGATGCGGGTGTTCCTTATACTATTGGTATGGAAGATGTTAATTGGAAGCAAAATATGGCGGCTACTTTAGTTTTTAAGGTTGGCGGTGTTGAGTGGAAGGACATTGAGGCGGATATTAATAAGTACAAGAAGGAGACTAATGACCATAATTGCGGATTTAATAAAAGTACTGCTTGGGGATTTGGCAAATGGTGTTATTCAAAATATACTCCGGTTCATGATAATATGCAACTTCGTGGACCTAATATGGGACTTCAAGAAGATGGCACTATTTTACTTAATGCTTTGCAAATTTTTGATGTTGATGGGCTTAATGTCGAGTCTAAGGCTAAAGCTATGGAGGAAGGAAAAGAAGAGGCTCTTAACATAGTTGAATATTTAAAAACCAAGTTAAGTTCTTTTAAAGATGCGTATTTGGCTGGTGTTGCAGACGAACTTTATATTAGAGAAACCAGACATATAAAGGGTGAATATGCTCTAAAGGCTACTGATGTTTTGGGTAATACTAATTTTTATGATAAAATCTGTTTGGCGTCTTATCCGATAGACATTCAAGCTACGAGTAAGAGCAATACAGGGTATGTAATTGGTTCGCCTGACCAATATTCAATACCGTACAGATGCACAGTTCCTCTAAAAATAGATAATTTATTTATTGTTGGAAAGGCTGCTTCGTTTAGTTCTGTTGCTGCCGGAAGTGCTAGAGTTGTTCCGACGGGTATGGCTGTTGGAGAGTCAACTGGTATTGCTGCTATTTATACGATTTACAAGGATATAACTCCTAGAGAATTAACTTTGGCTAAGAGCAAGAGCAGATTAAAGCAATTCCAAGGAATATTAAAAAATCAAAACGTTTATTTGCCTGAGTTTAATGGGGTGGATCCTAATGGAAGTGTTGCCGGATATGAAAAGATTAAGAAGTTAATTGATTTGGGACTTTTATCTGGCGGATACAGCAATAATTTTACTTTTGATACTAATGCTAAACAAAATACTTTTACTAATCTTTTAATAAATGTTTTGCAACGTGCCGGAACTGAAAAATATACTTATGAGCTTGGATTAAAAATAAATAATTATTATGATGATAAGGCACTAACCGGCGGAGGAGTTGCCAGAATTTGTGCTATGCTTTTGGGTGAATATACTGAGCCTGAATTTATTAATAAAAATGCTAATTGGACCGATGAAGAATATAAGGTGAAGAAACAAGAAAGAGTTAGTAAGATAGAAAATGATACTTGGGAAATTGCTAAGAAGAACAATTATTTTAGTGAGAGTTTTGGTAAGGATGATGTTCTTACGAAGAGACAGGCATATGTTATTTCAGTGGATATTGTTGAAAAGTTTTTGGGTAGAGAAATTTAGGAGGTACTAATGAAAAAGTTTATCAGCGTTTTGGTTTGTTTTTTGATAATGTTTAGTTTTTCTTTTGCGGATGATACAAAGAAGATAGAGGATACTTGGTATATATCTGAGGATGCAGTTTGCAAGATGTGGAATACTGATGTTTTGGTATATTCTAATTCTAGCATTGTTAATTTTAATGTTGATAATACTAATTATTATTTTAAAATTGGTACTAATAAGGTAAAGATTGGTTCATATATTAATCCGTTTTTTATAAATGATAGGAAAATGGATTTTAAGGCAGATTATATTTTGGATGGAAATACTGTTCTAGGTGATGACGGAAAGGTTTATTTTCCTATTAGCTTTTTCCACAAAAGGTTTTATGCAGATAATTTTTATGATGTTATAGTTATGGGTGGAGATCCGGAAGGAATTGCAGCTAGTATTGCCGTTGCGAGAAGTGGTGGAAAGGTGTTATTAATTAGTGAAGAGGATGGACTTGGTGGGCTTTTTACTTTTGGGATGCTAAATACACTGGATATGAGTTATTCTAAAGATGGAGAATTACTTACTAAGGGTATTTTTGAAGAGTTTTATAATAAAGAAGGCAGAAAAGAGTCATTTGATGTAAATGAGGTTAAGAAAATTTTTGAAGAGATGGTGGAGGATGAGCCGAATATCGATTATAGAAAGAATTATTCGTTTAGCGAGGCGATTATTGAGGGAAATACTATTACTGGTATTAGAGTTTTGGATGAGAATTTGGCGATTAAAGAATTCTACGGCAGACGTATTATAGATGCGACTCAAGACGGCGATGTTTGTGCGAATGCAGGTGTTCCGTATTATGTTGGTATGGAAGATATTAATTCTGATGAGATAATGTGTGTGACTCTTTGCTTTAAGGTTGGCGGTGTTGACTGGGAAGTTCTAAAGGATGATATGAAAAAGTATATGGACGAGACAGGGGATACCGGTTGCGGTGTTACGGAGGATAGTGCTTGGGGATTTGGTAAATGGTGCTATGATAAGTACACTCCTGAGTTTGATAATATGCGTCTTAGAGGGCCTAACTTTGGAAGGCAAAATGATGGAACGGTTTTACTTAATGCATTACAGATTTTTAATGTGAATGTTGAAGATGAGAATAGTGTTAATGATGCTATTTATTATGGGGCAAGAGAGGCTCAAAATATTGTTAAGTACCTAAAGACAAGACTTGATTCTTTCCAAAATGCGTACTTACTTGGAACTGCGAGTGAGCTTTATGTACGAGAGACCAGACATATTCAAGGCGAGTATGTTTTACGCGCGAGTGATTTACTTAATAACAGAAATTTTTCGGATAAGATTGCTATGGGAGCTTATCCGGTTGATATTCAGTCAACAAGCAAGAATAATTACGGATATGTTGTTTTTGCTCCTAGTCAGTATTCCATACCATATAGATGTGCCGTTCCTCAAAAGATCGATAATTTATACATAGTTGGAAAGGCTGCTTCGTTTAGCTCTGTTGCTGCCGGAAGTGCTAGAGTTGTTCCGACAGGCATGGTTATGGGTGAGTCTATTGGGATTATTTCAATGTATTCTATTTTCAATGATGTGACGCCACGAGATATTATTGGAAGTATCGAAATGAACCAAGAAATAAACGAGTTATTAGTGGAGAGAGGTGTTTATTTACCTGAGTATGATATTCCTGGACCTTTTAATGGATTATACAATAAGGACAAAATTGAAAGATTTGTTGATTTAGGAATTATTACCGGTGGATATGCCAACAACTTTAAGCTTAATAATATCGCTGTTAATAAGAATGCTGTTACGTGCATTACTCAGATGATTAAGAGAATGAAGCTTGATGTTTCAGAGGAAATTATTGAGGATATTAAGGCTTTTAGCTCCAATGATGAACTTAATATGATTACTATGTCAAAGATGATTGCTAAACTTTTTGGAGAATATGACGAAGAATTTAGTGACTTTGAAATTTATTTGATTGCTAGTGCGAATGGACATTTTGATAGTGTAAATGTTAAGACAATGCATGATGTTATAACGCTTCAAGACTTATACGTTATTGTTTCTGATGCGATAGATAGGTTGATATAAAGTAATTGTAAAGGTAAGGTGATTTTATGCTTCCTAAACATTCAAAGGACATAGTATTTATTGTAATTATTCTTTTACTTATTGGGATAATATGGGGCGTACCTAAAGCGTTTTGGGTACTTATAATGGTTAACGTTATTGTTATAATGGTTGGAATTTTATATGTTAAAATCGGAGGGCCGATAGAAAATAGCAATAGTAGAGAAAGAGAGTTGGATAAGGAAGAAACAAAAGAGACTGTTAAAGCTTTTGATGATTCTTATGAGGAGTTAAAGAAGATGGCTTTGGAGGAAATAGATGAGTTCCTTGACGAAGCGGATTATGACAGTTTTGAAAATGTAATTAAGGGAAAGAATATTGCTAATCTATTTATTGATGGAAATGTTGGATTAGATGAGACCATAAGGAATATAAATTCGACTTGTAAATTTAAGTTACAGATGTATTATATCGGTCTTTATATGATTTCACAGGCTAATGTAGAGGCCCTTACCGAAAAGGATTATGATTATTTGCTACTTGGAAGTGAGATTATAAAGAGTGTAAGTGTGCCGATGGAGACGAAAGTTTTAACTTTCTTAAAGAATACTAAGTTAAAAATTAAAATTTAGAGTGGGGAAACGATTTTTGAGTTAAAGGCTTAAAAATCGTTTTTTTGTTTTAATTATTATGTTATTTTTAGACAATTTGTGGTAGAATATAATGCGTGTTGACAATTTATTGTCAGAACGGAGGTTTTTATGGAAGTTTATTTAGATAATGCGTCTACTACAAGGTTATTACCGGAGGTTATTGACGAGGTTGGGTACATATCTGAAAATGTTTATGGCAATCCTTCTTCTCTACATTCTATCGGCCTAGAAGCTGAGAGAGTGGTTAAGAATGCAAGGGAAGTTATTGCTAAGTCTTTAGGGGTTAATACGAATGAGGTATATTTTACTTCCGGTGCTACCGAGTCAGATAATACAGCTATTTTTGGTTCTGTTTATGCTAATTCTAGAAGGGGAAATCATATTATTACTTCTAAGATAGAGCATCCGGCTGTTTTAATGTGTTTTGAAAAGTTAGAGAAGGAAGGTTTTAATGTTACTTATCTTGATGTTGATAAAAATGGCATTATAGATATGGAACAACTTAAAAATTCTATTAATGATAAGACTATTTTTGTTAGTGTTATGACTGTTAATAATGAACTTGGAAGTATAGAGCCTATTTCTGAGATTGCGAAACTTAAGAAAAAGTATAACTTTATTTTGCATACTGATGCGGTTCAGGCATATACAAAGTTACCATATAACAGGTTTAATATGGCTGATTTAATTAGTGTTAGTGGTCATAAGGTTCATGCATTAAAGGGAATTGGAGCTTTGGTTGTAAAGAAGGGAACTAAAATTAATCCGTATATGCTTGGTGGAGGACATGAAAATGGTTTTAGAAGTGGTACGGAGAATGTTGTGGGGATTGCTTCGTTTGGCAAGGCTATTGAACATTGCGGAGATTACGAGAAGGTAAGAGAGTTAAGGGATATATTGAAAGATGGTGTGAGCGGTATACCTTGTGCTAAAATAAATTGCTATAATGATGGAAATTCTGCACCTCATATTCTTAGTGTTTCTTTTGTGGGAAAGAGGGGCGAGGTCATTATGCATGCGCTGGAGGAAAAGGGTATATATGTTTCGACCGGTTCTGCTTGTCATTCTAATAGATTTGGTGAGAGTCATGTTTTATCGGCTATTGGACTTAGTAAGGAGGAAATCGGCGGTACAATAAGGTTTAGTTTATGCGATTTGACGACTAAGGATGATGTTAAGTATTGTGTAAATGAGTTAAAGGAGATTATAGACAAGATATAATGTGCCTATTTGAAAATGTATTGTATTTTGTAAAGAGGTGTTTAGATGACTGTTACAAAAAAATTAAAAGAGCTTACTGAAGATGAAATAAAGAAATGCGGTTGGATTGAGAAGATTGCCTATCGTGGAGATACGACATGGACAATGTATGATAATCAAAAAGGTTTCGACCAAATAAAGGAAAAATATCCGAATGCATACGATGAAATAGAGGTTATAATGGGTAAGAAATGGTTTTCTTTATATAGAGAAGGAAAGGGAAAAATAGATTTAATAGATATAGCCAAAATGGATATTGGTGAAGGGCAAGAAGAGGCAACAGCTGAAATTAAAGAGTTTACATCTAGCATGATAGATTCAGGTAAAGTGATTTTTGTTATAGCTAGACGAGAAACTTCTTATTTTGCTTTAGTAAAACTGGCTTCGACCGGTGAGATAGAAGTGCTTAAAGATGAGTCGCTAAATGGTAATAGGCTAAGGGATATGATTTTTGTTAAGGCGGATGGAAAGGTGGACTTGACTGAGCAAAAAGCTGAGTATAAAAGGATTTTAGAAGAGTTTATAAAGAATAAGGATATGCATAAGAAGAATAGGAGACAAATGCTAGAAAGATACATAAAAGAGTTGGAAAATGAGTTGGGTAAGAATAATGTGAGGTCTATTATAGAAAGATAAAGCTATAGGTAGTTATTGATATATTTTGACAAATTTATAATTATATTGTATAATTCTCTATGCTTAATTGATTTTGAAAGGGGTATTTTTATGTCAGGACATAGTAAATGGGCAAATATTAAAAATAAAAAGGAAAAAGCGGATTCTGCAAGAGGTAAGATTTTTACTAAAATCGGTAGAGAAATTGCAGTTGCGGTTAAGTCTGGAGGAGCTAATCCGGATGCTAACTCTAAATTAAGAGATATTATAGCTAAGGCTAAGGCTGCTAATATTCCTAATGATAACATTGAGAGAAGTATTAAGAAGGCTGCCGGTGACGGAGATGCTACTAACTATGAGTCTTTAATGTATGAAGGATATGGCACGGCCGGAGTTGCTGTTATTGTTGAGGCTTTAACAGATAATAGAAATAGAACTGCTGGAGATATGCGTCACTTATTTGATAAGCATGGCGGAAACTTAGGTCAAAGTGGTTCTGTTAGCTATATGTTTGATAAAAAAGGTGTTATCGTAATTGAAAAGAATGATTCTTTAGTTGAAGATGATTTAATGATGTTAGCATTGGATGCCGGTGCAGATGATTTTTCTGCTGATGACGAATGCTATGAGATTTTAACTTCTCCTGAGAACTTTTCTTCTGTTAGAGAAAAGTTAGAGGCTGAAAAATTAGAGTTCTTAGAGGCTGAAATTAAATATGTTCCTCAAAATTATGTGTCTGTTACAGAAGAACAAGCTGTTAA
>CAKSUD010000033.1 GCA_934500865.1 uncultured Clostridia bacterium
CGACAGAAAACAAAAAAAGTTCATTGACGTTGTTGACCGAAGGTCAACATAGCGTGGACTTTAGTCCACTTTTTTTACTATTCAAGAAATCAGTAGCTCGCACAAAAAAATAGCTCCCCAAAAAGGGAGCTACTCTTTTACTTAATTACCAATTCACCATTTTCAAAATCAACAACCAATGTCGAACCTTCATCTATATTTCCTTCAATAATCTTTCTAGCCACCAAAGTTTCAACCTTTTGTTGTAAGAATCTCTTTAACGGTCTTGCACCATAAATAGGATCATACGCAGCATCAATTATATAGTCCTTTGCACTATCTGTAATTTCTAATCCAAGTTGTTTTACTTCTAGTCTCTTCTTTAGATTTTCAATCATTAAATCAACAATTTTCTTAATTTCATCTTTAACTAACGGTTTATAGAATACAATTTCATCTAATCTGTTTAAGAATTCAGGCTTAAATGAAACTTTTAGCAAATTATCTACCTCTTTTCTTGCCTCTTCAGATATTTCACCTTTTTCATTTATTCCTTCCAAGATGAAATTAGAACCTAAGTTAGAAGTAAGAATTATAATAGTATTTTTAAAATCTACCGTTCTTCCCTGAGAATCAGTGATTCTTCCATCATCCAAAACTTGAAGTAATACATTAAATACATCAGGGTGAGCTTTTTCAACTTCATCAAATAGAACTACAGAATATGGTTTTCTACGAACAGCCTCTGTAAGTTGACCGCCTTCATCATAACCAACATATCCCGGAGGCGCTCCAATTAATCTAGCCACAGAGTGCTTTTCCATATATTCGGTCATATCAATTCTTACAATATTCTTTTCATCGTCAAATAGTGATTCTGCTAATGCTTTAGCCAATTCAGTCTTTCCGACACCGGTAGGACCTAAGAATAGGAATGAACCAATTGGTCTGTTAGGGTCTTGAATACCGGCTCTTGAACGTAAAATTGCTTCTGCGACTTTAGTAACAGCCTCATCTTGTCCAATAACACGTTTATGAAGAATTCCTTCTAGTCCGAGTAATCTTTCTTTTTCCCCCTCCATAAGCTTAGCTACCGGAATACCGGTCCATCTGCAAATAATCTTTGCAATCTCTTCTTCTGTAACTTTATTTCTAAGCAAAGTGCTGCCCTTTTCAGTAGCTTCCGCCTCTTTTTCAGCTTCCTCTAATTGTTTTTGTAACCCAGGTAGTTTACTATACTTTAATTCAGCAGCTTTATTTAAATCATACTGTCTTTGGGCAAGCTCAATTTCAGCATTTACTCTTTCAACTTCTTCTCTTAGTTTTTGAACTCTTCCAATCTCATTTTTCTCATTTTCCCACTTAGCTTTCATTGCATTAAATTCTTCTCTTAACTTAGCTAACTCTTTTTGAATATCTTCTAAATGTTCCTTAGAAAGTTTATCTTCTTCTTTCTTTAACGCAGCCTCCTCAATTTCAAGTTGCATTATCTTTCTTGAAATCTCATCAAGTTCTGTCGGCATAGACTCCATTTCTGTTTTAATTAAAGCACAAGCCTCGTCAACCAAGTCTATAGCTTTATCAGGTAAAAATCTATCAGAAATATATCTGTTAGAAAGAACTGCCGCACTAATTAAAGCTTGGTCTTGAATTTTTACGCCATGGAAAACTTCATATCTTTCCTTAATACCTCTTAAAATAGAAATTGTATCTTCTACTGTTGGTTCATCAACCATTACAGGTTGGAATCTTCTAGCTAATGCAGGATCTTTTTCAATATATTTTCTATACTCATTTAATGTAGTTGCACCAATACAGTGTAACTCACCTCTAGCTAACATCGGCTTTAATAAATTACCTGCATCCATTGCACCCTCTGTTTTACCGGCTCCAACTATATTATGAAGCTCATCGATAAATAGAATTATCTCGCCTTCGCTCTTTTTAACTTCATTTAGTACAGCCTTTAATCTCTCTTCAAATTCGCCTCTGTATTTAGCACCGGCAACCAAAGCCCCCATATCTAGCGAGAATATCTTTCTATTCTTTAAATTTTCAGGGACATCTCCTCTAACAATTCTTAGTGCCAAACCTTCAGCAATAGCAGTTTTACCAACACCAGGTTCACCAATTAAAACAGGATTGTTTTTAGTTTTTCTTGAAAGAATTCTTATCACATTACGAATTTCTTCGTCTCTACCAATAACAGGATCAAGCTTTTGTTTTCTAGCTAACGCAACCAATTCTGAACCATACTTTTCTAAAACATTGTACGTATCTTCTGGTGTATCATTAGTAACCCTTGTGTTTCCTCTTACAGTCATCAAAACCTTTAAGAATTTATCTTTTGTTATACTAAATAATCTAAAAATCTCACTCAAATGAGAATTAGGTACTTCTAGTAATCCCATAAAAATATGTTCAACTGAAACATATTCATCCTTCATCTTTTGTGCATCTTTTTCGGCAACATTTAGTGCCTTATCTACATCTTGAGAAACATATACTTTATCCGGCTCTCTACCCGGTCCGCTTACTCCAGGTAATCCTTCCATAACTCGTTTTACTTCATTGGCAAAACTATTTAGTGAAATTCCCATTTTCTTTATTAACTCAGAAATAAGACCGTTGTCTTGGCTAAGTAATGCATATAGTAAATGCTCTTGTTCAATTTGCATACTAGAGTTCTCAACAGCTAGACTTTGAGCTGAATTTATAACTTCTATTGATTTTTGCGTAAATTTTTGTTCATTCATATAAATCATTCCTTTCTCATCTAAATAATAATTGGCTCATTATTTAAATAATTTACATATTCTTGTTCCATACATCTTGTTGCAGTTTCAAAATCATCAATATTCTTAAAGTAGATTTTAATTATTTTATCCAATGATTCAATATATCTTGTAATAGCCCTTCCTATTTGTTCGTTAGTTCTATCCTTTTCTTGTGGAGGAACGATAAACTTTCTTATAAGTTTTCCGTCCTTTATTTGCAAAAGTATTTGCTTATCCGGAAAATATTTTTCAATATATTTCTTTTCCATATTAGACCATATAATAAAGAAATTCGTTATATCATTAATTAAATTTTTATTTTGTGTTCTAAACGAAACCTTTAATTCTCCCACAACATCATTTGCATTCTTATATAATTCAATCCCATATCTAATAGTCGGATTATACTTATATCTTAACGCACTTTGGACTGCCATTGTAGAATCAGAAAGCTGAGATTTAACCTTTAATTCTCGTGCCTCCTTTATTCTATCTTCTACAATATTAAAAATCTCTTTTAGCTTCTGCTCAGGTGTCACAACAGAAAAATGCTCAGCCAAAATTTGATTTATTAAATTAGACCTATTTGTATTTAACTCATAAGCCTCCTTATCTATTGCATCAACTAACTCATCTATCAGTACTAAACTATATACACTCTTTTTCAATTCATTCACCTCAAAATATATATTACCACTTTTTAATAATTTGTCAACTGTTTTATATAAATTTAATTACAATTTATTTTTAAAACAAAAAAGAAACTACAAAAAGCCCATTTTTATAGTTTCTTTTAGTACCATTATTTATTAACAACATTTTTTAAAAACAACTCATATAATTCAGGAGCTTTTTTCTTTATTGACGTAGGTCTCCTGTTTTCATCTAATAAGCAATGTGTCGTATACCCGGTAGCCCTTAGCTCCTTTGTCTTTACGTCTCTTACCTCATACGAAAACTTATGACGAACCGCTCCAGCATCAATAAGTTTAACATCTATCTCAACAGTTTCACCATATGTCGTAGATTTCTTATATTCACACTCAGCAGACAATACCGGTACACACATTCCCTTATTCTCTATATTCACATATGAATATCCCCTATCTTCCATATATGCTCCTCTAGCTTCCTCAAACCATCTTATATAATTAGAATGATGAACAACACCCATCTTATCTGTCTCATAATATTGTACTTTATGCATATACATTTTAGTTACATCCTTTCTACCCTGGTCAAATATTCGTCTATTTTCTTAACATCCGCGAGATGTCGCTCTCCCCCCACTTTTTCTTTCCAACGTTTAGTCTCTAATATACTTAAAATATGGTATCCATCAATAATATCAGAATTTTTAATAACCTCATCTATATCACCAAGAAAATTTTTATCAGTATGTGTAAAACTAACTCCGTTAATATCAATATAATCGCCATTAACATTATTCGGATATTTAACACTAAGCTTGTCCCATAAAGAATCTCTAACCAGCACATCTAAATCATTATTTTTCTCTTTTAATCCTCTTAACACCATAGGTGCACTACCATAAATAACAAAATCTTCTTTTGGAATATTAAGCTCTTTTAATGCATCCATACACCTTAATTTTCTAGTATACATTTTCTTCACTCCCTCTATATAAGCACTTCTTCAATGTCATCAAAATTCCAGTTTTTAAAATCAACAATCTCGTCACTTATTTCGCTATTACAAAAATTGATAAATTCGCAATACTTGCATTGCTTAGAAAATTCTTCTTTATCAAAAGAACTATAATCATAATTATACACTTTATTAATCAAATCGCCAATCTTCTTTTCATCACTTTTAAACATTTCCTCAGAATATTTTATTTCAGCAATTTTTGTTTTTCTTTCAGGACTGAAATATACCATTTTTATATTGTCACATTCCACATCTATTTGAAATATATCTTTCATACATTTTTTTAATGCAAACATATAAACAGCCGTCTGCATAGAAGTAACATATTTCTTGGCATTAGAAGGATTAGCATTAGTTTTCCAATCAAAAATTTCAACAGTTCCATCTTTCTTAATAATTATCAAATCAATATTTGCCTCAAGGCGCATAAAACCATCAGAAAATCTCATTGTATACTCTGGATAATATTGATTATTTTCATCAATTTTAAATTCCTCCTTCAAATTTATATATGCATTATATAATTCTTTATTATCCACAAAACTTTCCTCATATACAGGTATTCCTTTAAAATATCTCTCTGCAAGTTTATGAAAATCAAGCCCAAAATCAACTTTTTCTTGAGCCTCATCACTTTCATCCTGCTGCCATTTAACATTGTCTATATATTTCTTCTTAAATCGATATGGGCAATTCACAAAAGTAGATAAAGAGTTCTGAGTAAAATAAAAATACTTCTTATCTTTTAGTTCCATTAGTTTTCACCATTCCCTACCAAAAAGTTAAAATACTTGGAAGCCTTTGTTCTGTAGTTATCAGTTGTAGAAATAAATAGCCTTTCCTTAGCCCTTGTAATTCCAACATATAAGAGTCTTGCCCTTTCAGCAATAAATTCACATTTTAATTCCTTAGAAAAATCACGAGCTTCCTCCCCAAGTATTGTAGCAAAATCCCTCTTAATAAGTACACTCGGATTTCTGCAAGCTAATTTAAGGAAGATATACTCATCCTTAAACTTGTCACTAAGTAATGTCGGAAAATCTTCAGCCGTTAAACTCCCTAAAAATACATTATCCCACTCTAAACCTTTAGATTTATGATATGTCGCAATAGCAACAACTCCCGGTTTTGGCTCATAGCCTTTTAATTCATACACCAAATTTGCAAAATAATTAAAAGCATTCTTTGGCTGCAAAAGTTCAAAAGCCAAATCACTCAACTTATATCTTGCATTATCCTCAGCCAAAAACTTTATTCCGGATGCAACCTTCTCTGCAATGGCCATTTCTTCACGTGAAAAATCAAGTTTTTCTGCAATATACAACACAAGTTTTTCAGGCACTGTAAAAGGAAATGCCAAAAATTCCTTTAACTTCTCTTTTAATTCATCAAAAATCTTCCACGCAGAAGTCTTACACAATTTAGAATCAATACTTCCACTATAATCAAAACTTGCAACAGGATAAAATAAATCCTCCACATTAACAGTTTTCAAAAAGTTTAAAAGTTCCTCTCTCCCTACTGTTTCTTCATTAATAAATAAGCTAGCAACCTCTATCAATTTTTCGTTACTCTCAGGTTTAGAAATATAGTCAATAATTCTACCCAATTTAATTATTGTTCCATTTCTTTCATCAGAAGAATTATCTAAATAATCATACTTTATTTTTTGAGCATCTAATAATGTAATTAGAGATCTTATCTTATACGAATCCGGAAGCAATATCGCCGTTGTCTTACTTGGGAACTCCTCAACAACTTTTTTACACTTATCAACAATACCTTCCAATTCCTCTTCTTTTTTGGCGTATTTTACATAAAATACACCATCTCCATCAACTACAGGATTCGGAAAATCATCTTCCTTAGACACCGTTTGAATATACTGAGGTAACAATGCATCTCTACATTCTTTTGTTGGATGACAATTTATAACATAATCCACAAAACTATTTGCTGTATCTATTATCTGCTTAGTATTACGACTGGATTCAACGATATGGAAAACTTTCTTGTCTTCTCCACTACAAAATTCCTTAAATAACTTCATATCACTATTAGCAAAAGTAGTCATAATAGCCTGATTACTATCTCCAACTCTTAAAAAGTTTCCCTTTTCTCCCGCAATAAGTGTTAAAATTTCTGTTTGAATTCTATTTGAATCCTGTGCCTCATCCTCGCAAACATATGTATATCTCTTTCTAAACTTATTTAAAACAGCTTCATCATTTTCTAAAATATACTTTGCTTTTGAAAGCATATCCTCAAAATCAATTAACCCTTTTCTTCTTAGTTTCCTCTCATATTCTCCATAAATTCCTGCAGCGACTTTAAGTAATGATGTAGCAGGTAAAACCTTTGTTTTCTCCACTGCCTCACTCGGCATAATACCTAAAGTCTTAAACTCAGAAATCGCATTACTAATTAATCCGCAAAAAACTCCATCCCATTTTTTAACTACTTTATCGTAGCCATTCTTTGCTAAATAGTTTTCATCCAAATAATATACATATAACCGCATATTATCTTCATTTCTTTTCCATTGGGCAATTGCATCTTTAATAATTGCATTTTTCTTTGACTGCTCAATTATCTCAACATCTGAGTTAATAAAAACCATATCCGGTTTCTCTTTTATAATTTGTAAGCACAAACTATGTATGGTTGAAACATAATAATCCCTTGATGAAATCCCCCTTTTTTCCAAAGCAGCAGAAATTCTTTGCTTAAAATTATTTACAGCAGAATTCATATATGTAACGATCAAGACTTTTCCGGGCTTATTAATGCCTTCGGTTAATACTTCGACAGCCCACTGAGTCATCGCAAAAGTTTTTCCGCCACCTGGAATAGCGGGCACTCCGCAATATCCCTGCCTATAAGTCTCAACTAATTCTTTTTGTCCTTTTCTTAACATTCTTCTCTCTCCAAATTAAGCTTTTTCATTATTTCTTCTTCCTTACCACGCATTATAACTTTATCGCTATCCACCATATGGTCATATCCCATAAGATGTAACATTCCATGCGCTACCAAATAGCAAAATTCTCTCTCAAAGCTATGACCGTATTCTTTTGCTTGTTCTTCTACTTTTTCTTTGGAAATAACAATATCTCCGATATAAACAAGCTCCTCTTTCTTTTTTAATTCATTCCATTCATCTTTTTCGTATCCCGGAAAAGATAAAACATCAGTTGCCCTATCTATATTTCTCTGTTCATTATTAATTTCACGAATATTTTCATTATCCGTAACCACCACACTAAGGTCTACATCACACTTAGCTCCTTCAAGTTCAAGTGCAGCCTTAGCAGTTTCTATAATCATATTTTCTAGCCTTTTCTCTTCATCTATTTCCCACGAAATATCTAATTTAACATTACTCACACTATCGCCTCATTTCAAAAGAAATTTTAGCATATTAAACACTAATTTACAAGAAAAAAGGGCTGTAAAAAACTCATTTTTCATCAATGCACTGCTTACATTGATTTATAAGTTTTTTACAACTCCTTATATTTCGTTTTCTATTGTTCAAGTAAACTAACATTATGCTCTTTTAATGACTTTTTAACATCAATCACACGTTGATTAGCAGAACCTTTCCACTTTAGAGAAGGATTTCTAACTGCATCCATATATTGACCGTCAACAACAACATCAGCATAATTCATTAATTCTTTATCCTTTAAATCCTTATCAAATGAAAATCCAGACCAAATCCATAAATCTTTTTTGGGGAACTTTGCCTTAAAAGCTTTTGCAAGTTTAGTAGTCCCCTCTATGTTTTTAGGATGACAAGGCTCCCCACCTAAAATTGATAATCCCTCTACATTTTCATTATCACATAAATTTAGTATCTTATCTAAAGTTTCATTTGTAAATTCTTTTCCACCGTTAAAATCATGTGTTTCCGGATTAAAACAATTCGGACAATTAAACGCACATCCCTG
Organism: uncultured Clostridia bacterium; assembly: GCA_934500865.1. Classification (GTDB taxonomy): domain Bacteria; phylum Bacillota; class Clostridia; order TANB77; family RGIG9151; genus RGIG9151. The sequence continues at coordinate 8,381 of CAKSUD010000033.1, forward strand.
AGTAAAAATTGAAACTCTCACACCAGGACCATTTGAAATATCCATCTTCCTTATCTTGTTGTATCTCATAGCCGTATCCTCTATTCTTCTAAATCTTTATTATCAATATGTAACACTCTATCCTTTATTTCATTAGTTCTACCTTTGTTCCAAAAATTCGTTCCGATATATCCACAAGTTCTTCTTGCAACATTTAATGTATTATGGTCTCTATTTCCACAATTAGGGCAATACCATTCAAACTTGTCATCAATTAAGATTTCACCATCAAATCCACATTTTTGGCAATAATCTGATTTTGTATTTAACTCAGCATACATTATATTATCATATATAAATTGTATTAATTGTTTAACTACATCAAGGTTATTTTGTAAATTAGGAGTTTCAACATAAGAAACAGCTCCTCCAGGGCTTAAACGTTGGAATTCACTCTCAAGTTTTAGTTTAGAAAAAGCATCAATTTCTTCAAAAACAGGAACGTGATATGAATTAGTTATATAATTCCTATCTGTAATTCCTTCAATAACTCCAAATCTCTCTTTTAAACATTTTGCAAATTTATAAGTTGTTGATTCAATAGGAGTTCCGTACACGCTATAATCAATATTCTCTGCTTCTTTCCATTCCTTGCATTTATCATTCATTTTTTGCATAATTTCCAAGCCGAACTTTTTGCCGTCTGCATGTGTATGACTTACACCAGTCATAAACTTAACACATTCATACAAACCAGCATATCCTAAAGAAATCGTTGAATATCCATTATGTAATAAATCATGAATACTTTCGCCCTTCTTAAGTCTTGCCAAAGCTCCGTTTTGCCATAAAATAGGTGCGACATCACTCTTAGCCTTTGCAAGTCTTTCATGTCTTGCTTGAAGTCCTCTATGGCATAACTCTAATCTATCCTCAAAAAGTTTCCAGAAAGTTTCAAAATTCTTATTAGCAGACAAAGCAACATCTACTAAATTAATTGTAACAACACCTTGGTTAAATCTTCCGTAATACTTAGGTTTATTAGTCTTAGGGTCAACATATGGTGTTAAGAAAGAACGACATCCCATACAAGGATAACAATTTCCATTGCCATTTTTATCAATCTTTAGCTCACGCATCTTCTTTTCAGAAATATAATCAGGAGTCATTCTCTTTGCTGTACATTGTGCCGCAAGTTCAGTCAAATACCAATATTTACTGTTTTCATGAACATTGTCTTCTTCTAGTATATATAAAAGTTTAGGGAATGCAGGAGTAATATAAACTCCTTTTTCATTCTTCATTCCTTCCATTCTTTGTTTTAAGAATTCTTCAGTTATCAAAGCTAATTCTTCTTTATACTCAGTAGTTTCTCCAAGATAGAAACAAACACTTAAAAATGGTGCTTGACCATTAGTTGTAGTCATAGAATTTACTTGATATTGGAAAGTTTGAACACCATCTTTTATTTCTTTTAACAAATCTTCCCTAGCAAATTTCTCGCATTGCTCAATCGGTAAATTTCTATTTTTATATTTTCTTAAATAAACATTATAACTATCTCTGACAAACGGAGCTAAATGAGTCATAGTAACGGTAACTCCGCCATATTGGCTAGATGAAACTGCAGTTATAATTTGAGTTGCAATCGTCATAGCTGTAATAAATTTATGTGGTTTTTCAATTAAAACTCCATTAATTATTGTGCCATTTTGTAACATATCTTCTAAGTTAATCAAGTCACAATTATGTAATGCATTTTGAGCAAAGTAATCAGCATCATGGAAATGGATAATACCTGCGTCATGTGCTTTTACTATATCTTCAGGCAACAAAAATCTTCTTGTTATATCTGTACTTGTTATTCCGGCCAAGTAATCTCTTTGTGTAGTTACAACAGTAGCATTCTTATTAGAATTCTCTGTATTCCAATACTCACTTTCACCTTCAACAAGTTCTTTAATTGATTTATCAGTAGTATTAGCCTTTCTTATCAATTCTCTTGTATAACGATATGTAATATATCTTTTTGCTAACTTATATTTTCCAAGTTCCATTAGTTTTTGTTCAATAATATCTTGTATATCCTCAACTAAAATTCTGGATTTATTAAGTTGTTCTATATAAGCTATAATCTCATCAATTTGAGCCTTAGAAATTTTATCGCTTCCTCTAACTTCTTCATTTGCCTTTTGAATAGCCACTCTTATTTTCTCCGGATTATACTCAACTATTGTTCCATCCCTTTTAATGATTTTCATTATTGTGTCTCCTCCTCTTATGTTCCTCGATAAATTAATACAAAGTTTTTATATTAAAATCGTTATCTATATCGGTAATAAAAATACAATATTTAGTATCCAAAAAATGTATTTTTACAACATCTTGTGTTTCACTGCTATTCAATATACATTTTTGAATTAAAAAATGCAACATTTAAATATCTCTTTTTCGTCTCTTATCTTCTTTTTTCTTTAATTTTCTTAATATGGGTCTATGGTACTGTTTTTTGATTTTTGTATCAATCATCAATATGTATGTGTTTATATAATACTAAAAAAAGTGGACTAAAGTCCACGCTATGTTGACCTTCGGTCAACAACGTCAATGAACTTTTTTTGTTTTCTGTCGGTCGTTCGAGCTACTAATTAAAATTTTTAACGCTGATTTCATCAGCTAAATTTTAATTAGACCGGGTTTGTACTAAGTTAAAGTTTTAACTCATAGCTCGAACTTTCCTAGAAAATAAAAAAGAAGTGGCTAAAAAACTTAAATAAGTCTTTTAACCACTTCAATTAAAAGGGAAATATATATTAAACAACATACCCTAAATCGTGAAGTACGTTTTCTACAGTAGTAGGTATCACCGTATTTTTAGCCAGTAACTTTATAACCTTATCTGCTTCAACTTCTTCATCAACAATATACTCTAGAGTACGTTGTTCTGAGAGTTTTAAAACTCCGTCTGTTTTCTTTGAAATCTTAATTCCGTATTTATCCTCACCATTTTCAACTAAGTAGTATTCTAATAAAGCTTTTGACGAATTTTCTCCACATTTTATCTTTCTTACAGCTTTTAAAATTTCATTACTCATTAGCTCCTACCTTTCCCCGGTCCATTTATTATATTTAAATTATCCGACAAAAAATGCGACTTGTCAATTAAAACAAATCGCACTTTTTAACCATTGTTCGACACTTTTTGCTTTTCAAAATGCCATCAATCATTTAATTTTTAGGCTTTATAATCGATATAGCTTCTTTTGAAAAATCAAAGTATTTATTTAACACATTTCTGACATCATCGACAGTAACTTCGTTAAAAGCATTTGCATATTCAAAAATATCCACATTTCTAAAAATATTTGCCATAAACATATGAGCAATCTTATCTACTGAATTAAATTGTCGAATATACTCACCACTTAACTTATTCTTAGTTCGCCTAAAGTCATCTATGTTAATACCTTCTGATTTTACTCTTTCAATTTCTTCCTTTATCTTTGAAACTACTTTATCATATTCTCTAGATTCCCCAGATATATTTACAAATCCATATGTCTTTTCTAAAGTAATATCTACCCCTAAAGGTGCTGTAACTAATCCTTCTTCATATAGTTTTTCATATAAATCTGAACTCTTACCAACTAACATCTCAAGCAAAATATCAAGTGCTATTTCTGTTCGAGTTATATCTTCAATATCAGGATTTATTTTGTATCCATACATAAATATAGGCATAGAAACATCACAATCAGCCTCTTTTCTAGGCATACAAATCTTATCCTCTTCTTTCGTATAAAAACGCTCTATTTTTAATTTTTCCTTATCGGTCGGAACATTATCCTCTATCATTCTAAAAATGCTTTCAGGGGAAACGTCACCAACTACAAATATAACCATATTGGATGGATCATAGAATGTATTGAAGCATTTATATAATAGCTCTTTATTTATTCCGGATATACTTTCAATTGTTCCGGCAATATCCTTCTTAACAGAAAAATTATTATACAAACAATTTATAAAATTAAAATACACTTGCCAGTCAGGGTCATCTTCATACATTCTGATTTCTTGTCCGATAATCCCCTTTTCATTTTCAACACTTTCATCTGTAATATAAGGATGTTGTACAAAGTCTAAAAGTAGCTTAAAACTTTCATCAAACCCTTGGGTACAAGAAAATAAATAAGAAGTGTGGGTAAAGCTAGTATATGCATTAGAACTAGAACCCATAGCAGCAAATTTGTCCATAGCACTGCCATCTTTCATAGAAAATAGCTTGTGCTCTAAAAAGTGTGCCACTCCGTCTGGAACTGTAAATGTCTCACCGGTTTCCGGTAATTTAAATTTATCATCTATTGAACCAAAATTAGTTGCAAACATAGCATATTTCTTTTGGTAACCCGGCTTAGGAATTACATATGCCCTAAGTCCACAACTATACTCTTTTTTATACATAAGTTCATTTAACATATCATTTTCAATTATAACCATTTTTATCCCTCCTTTTATTCTTCGTTTCCGGTCATAAAATAAATAGTATCTAATTCAACGTATTTAGCCACATCAACAACATCACTTATTTGTACTTTCTTAACATTTTCAATTATCTCTTCAAGTGTTTTATTTGTACCAAGTAAAATTTGTGTATAGTTGAAATCTAACATTTGAGCCTGTTCATCTCTCATTGAATTTAAGCTGTTTTCAAGTGTTTTTAATGTTGTCTCATATTCTTCAGCTGTAATCTTTCCATTTTTCATATCTTCAACTTGCTCTAATATGGTATCAAGTGCCTTTTGGTGATTAGGAATTTCAATTCCGCAACTTATTCCCATTACACTCTTTATCTTTTCATATCTTGAAAAAGCATAATAAGCCAAACTATTTTTCTCACGTACATTTTGGAAAAGCTTTGATTGAACTCCACCGCCTAAAATTCCGTTATATACGAGCATCTTATAATAATCATCACTATTAGTATCAATATTTACTCTGTATCCCAACGATAATTTACCTTGGTTAATATCAAATTTTTCAGTATAATCTTTAACTTTTTCAACATTTACCTTTTTAGGTTCTGTTATCTCTAAAGCTTTTCTTGGACTGAACTTAAATTTACTTATTATATTTTTATATTCTTCTTCAGTAAGGTCTCCTGATACAACAACATCAACTTGATAGTCATTTAGCATATCCCTATAGCCATTCATAAGTTCATCATCAGTAATTTTATCTATTCTATCAGTCGTACCAAATTCACATAAGCCAAAAGGCTCGCCTTCAAACATTAATTCATAACATCTTTCTAGTGCATATTGAACCTTATCATTTTTTCTAGACTCAATTATGTCTTTAACTTGCTCTTTTTCTTGTGATACATAATCAGCCTTAAATTTTCCATTATCTAAAACAGGATTAAAAATAACATCATTAATTAAATCAGCAAGTTCACCTAAAGTATCTTGATTAGTTCCTGTGTATTTCTTATTTACTGCTTCTCCATAAAACCTTATTATTTGGTTTTCACCCTTTTTAGAAACTCCGCAGTCAAACTTCGCACCATACAAACTTTCAAGTTTCTTTGAAATTTCTTTCATTGTAGGCAACTTTTCTGTTCCTCGTCTTAATATTGCCGGAATAAGCGCATTAATACTAACATTCTTAGCAGTCATAGGTGTAGAAAAAAACACTCCTATCATACTGGTTTTGAATTTGTTATTCTTTATAAAATTAAATCTAACTCCATTATCCATTTTTTTACCTCCTTAGTATGTAGTTATTTTAGTATATTATTTTCCGATACGCAATCATTATTCTAATTATTTTTGGGCGACTTTAAATCGCCCCTTAAAATTTAAACAATATAAATTATCTCGTTACTTGGAAAAAATCTATTTAATAAATCTCTAAAAAATTTACTTGCTTCCTCCTTAATAACCGGCTTATACATATACTTACCTCTGCCACGTCCTGTCATAAGGTCAGGAGAATATAAATTAATTGCATTTGGAAAAGCATCTTGATTTATCATTCTATGAACATAACTATATGTCATAAAAATCAATTCAAAAAAGACGTCTTTTTTAACATCATCACTCAATTTCTCATTTAATTCTTCAAACAATTTCGTATATAAAGTTTTCCAATTTTCAACTAAAACAATAGGGGCAATAAGCAACCCAACTTTATATCCTGCCTCTTTTAATTTATTTATAGCATTGATTCTATCATCTAATTTTGACGTTCCAAATTCAATACTGCTGATAATTTCTTGAGGATTAACGCTCATTCGAATAATTATTTTCTCTTTTCCTTTTAAATTTAAAATAGGGTCTACCATATCAAATTTAGTAGGAAAAGTTAAAAACCCCCTGTGATTATCTGCAAAATTTTCTATTGTCCACACTAAATTGTTTGTTATAGTATTCTCTAAAATAAGGTCACTGTTACTGCCTATCTCAAAAGTAAGTTCTCTATCTGATTTGTTTGCAGTCCTTTTTATTTTACTTAACATTTCTTCTCTATTAACAAATAATCTTAAATATGCACATTTATTATAATTACAAACTAAATAACAATATAAACACATAGCCGTACATCCCGAAGATGTATATGGTACTAAAAAATCAGATACTTTATGATTCTCAACATACTTATGAGTTTTCCTTACTCCAATTATTAGGTTATGCTTCATATGGCCAAATTCCTTATTTTCTTTTTCCCTCATCTTCGGAATATTGTTATGATTTTCTATTATAAATTTGGGCACATCTTTATATTTTTCTAAAAGCATTTTCCCAAGCGGATAGTTTTCTATATTACTTTCATAATAAACCTCATTTGGTTTAAACATAAGTTTCACCTCACATTAAGTATTCCAAAAAATAAAAAAATGTATACAAAAAAGATGAACCTGCAATAGATTCACCTTTTTGTATATCATTTACTTAAAATAAGCAACGTCTGACCTAAAACATAAAAAATCCAAATTAAAATATCCGTTCTTTTTTCTTTTTTAAGAGTAAACTCCCTAACCGCAATAATGCAGTCAGAAACAAGAAAACAAATAATACCCAAACATGGAACAAACCATAATTTGTTAAGAACTATCGCACAACTATATAGCGAATATCCAGATAAGCAAATCATGTTACAACCAAGCACACCGGCATAAATTAAACAACCGATAAATAGTTTCCTATTCTCACCTAATTTTTGCCCGGAAGTAAAAATAGCATTAATAGTGCACATTATTAAAAAAGTAAAAATAAATGCACCGGTAATATAACCAGCCATGGCACTGGTACAATGCTTATCTTTTATTCTCAAAGAAAAACTCAGTATGTATAAAATATGGGCAAATGCAAAAGATATCATACCACAAACAAAATTCTGTGGATACGGAAGTATTCTTTGGATATCTAAAAAATTCATCAGTAACAAATCACCTACAAAAGAAAAAATAACTGCGCCCAATACTAAAGAACGTTCATAACTAAAGTGATAGCTAAGCGCAATATAAAATGCCAATAAAAGCATTCCAAAAGAAAGCACGCACTTTAACCATTTTTTCATAAATTTCTCCTCTCAAAATAATTGAATGATTACGAATGGCATAAAAAATATTTTACACCTATCTATTAATATGCCTCCGGGTGCAATTATACCACGAATTTGCGCGACTGGTCAACATAAAAATAAGACACACGTATGTGTGTCTTATTTTGGCTCCTCGTGTAAGACTCGAACTTACGACCCTTCGGTTAACAGCCGAATGCTCTACCGACTGAGCTAACGAG
>CAKSUD010000034.1 GCA_934500865.1 uncultured Clostridia bacterium
TCGACGGCAACGGCAGAACAGGAAGATTACTGCTTAATCTCGACCTTATCCAAAACGGCTATCCGGCAATCAATGTGAAATTCGCCGACAGAAAAACATATTACGCAGCATTTGATGAGTTTTATAAAAACAACAACGCTGAACCCATGACAGGACTCGTGGCAAGGTATGTGATTGAGCGAATGAAACAGTATTTGGAAATATTAAATTAAGTTAGAAGAAAAATCATAAATTGATTTTAAGTTAAAGTTCAAAATATACAGAAATATTATACTTTACAATTCGGATATAAATTATTATCTATACCAGAATGACGTAGTTATCGAAAAAATCTTTTGGTATTGCATTAATAGTGTGATATATGTTAATTTAAGCTAAAAATCCCTGTGATAGCAAGAACTTACAGGGATTTTTATATTTATACAAAACATAAATGCAAAAATCAACTGATATCATTTTATGCAGTCGACAAATTTAATAAAAACACTATCAAATACCACAAAATATAACAAAAACTATTGATTTTCAAAAAATGTTGTGTTATAATTTATAATGCGTTTTTGTAAATAAAATTTGAGGTGAATTTCATGTCAGAAATATTAATGGACAATTGGATTGGAATTGAAGATGCAGCTAATTATTTGGGTGTAACTAAAGAGACTATCCGCAATTGGATTAAAAAGAGTGACATCCCCGCACACAAGATAGGAAAACTATGGAAGTTTAAAGTTTCTGAACTCGATGCTTGGATAAAAAGCGGTAAAAGTGCAATTTAACATCAAGATTAATAGTGAGGATAATATAATGAATAAGAAGTTTGCATGCATAGATCTTTTTTCTGGTGCGGGTGGGCTATCAAAAGGCTTTCTGGATGCCGGCTATAATGTTGTATTAGGTGTCGATTTTGATGATGCAGCACTGACTACATTTAAGGCCAATCACGGAACATCAGAAGTAATGAAACTTGATTTGTTCAGTCATAACAATATAGAAAAAATTGTTTCCTTTTTAGAGGAAAAAGAAATAGAGCTAGATGTGTTAATTGGTGGTCCTCCATGCCAGGGATTTTCAGTTGCTGGTCCACGCGATATGAATGACAAAAGAAATTTGCTTTATTTAGCTATGGTTAAATTGGCAAAACGATTAACCCCCCAGGCTGTAGTTTTAGAAAATGTTCCTGGAATGATACAAACCAATGATGGAATTGGCGCCAAAAGAATTGTTGACGATTTCGCAAAAATCGGATACAACATGGTGTCAAAACTATTATTTGCACCTGATTATGGTGTGCCACAAATCAGAAAAAGAGTATTTTTTGTTGGACTAAAAGATTCAGGTACTGTTTACAGTTTTCCTGAAAAAACGACTACACCTGATAAATATGTTACTTGTGAACAAGCAATCAGTGATTTGCCGTCTTTACAATTACAAGATGGCAACATTATATACGGAGAAGAAATTCAAGAATACGCTACGTCTCCACAAACTGATTATCAGAAAAATATGAGAAAAAATTCTAAATTAGTATATAATCATATAGGTAGTATACCGATTGAAAAAACAAAAAAAATGCTTTCGATGATTCCGGAAGGAAAGAATTACAAGGCTCTTCCGGATGAATATCGTTGTTTGTATAAATATCACGAAGCATTAACCAGATATCACAGTAAGAAACCTTCCTTAACGATAAATACCGGACATCGTTCGCATTTTCATTATAAGTACGATAGAATTCCTACAGTGAGGGAAAGTGCAAGATTACAAAGTTTCCCGGATGACTTCGTGTTTTATGGGAATAAATCACAACAATATAAACAAGTAGGAAATGCAGTTCCGCCAATGCTTGGGTATGCGGTTGCCAAAAAACTGCTTGAATATCTCAAATAAGTACTTAAGGGAGTTTGCGATATGCCAAAGAAATATAAAATGATTGATTTGTTTGCTGGCTGCGGCGGATTAACAGAGGGCTTTATGGACACTAAATGTTATTCAGAGATTGCAGCTGTTGAATGGTTAAAACCTCAAGTTGATACATTGCGATACAGATTAAAAACAAAATGGAATGAGAAAGATGCCGATCAACGGGTACTGTATTTCGACATACAACGAGAAAGTGAATTGTATGCCGGATGGAATGATCCTGAATTTGGTGTCGGAGTAGGCCTTGATTATTTTGTTAATAAATCTAACGGAATAGATGTTATCATTGGAGGTCCTCCATGTCAGGCATATTCGATAGCCGGCAGAGTTCGAGACGAAAACAATATGCAACAAGATTACAGAAACTATCTCTTTGAACATTATCTTAATGTTGTTAATAGATACAAGCCTACTTTATTTGTTTTTGAAAATGTACCTGGAATTTTGAGTGCGGCACCAAACGGAACAGAAATTACAACGTTAATCAAACAAGGTTTCAACAGCATAGGATATGACATAATCGATGATATTGGAGCCTATGCAACAGTTAATGCTTGTGATTATGGGGTAGCACAAAACAGAGTAAGAGTAATAATTGTAGGATTAAGAAAAAAAAAGTTTGAAGACACACAGGGAGTATTAAAAAATTTTTATACAAATATATTACCTAAATATAAATCTGGTAAGATTATAACGGTTAAAGAAAAAATAGGTGATTTGCCGAAATGTTTACCCTTGTTTGATAAAGAAAATCATAGAAAACGAATTTCACATACCACACCGAAATGTGAAATCAGTGGGCACATTCCTCGATATGCAAATCTCCGAGATATGGATACTTTTAAAATTTTAGCAAAAGATATAGAAACCGGGAAAAGAGAGTTTGATAGTCAGAAAATAAGCGAATTGTATGAAAAAAAGATTGGTTCTAAATCCCCTATCCATCGCTATCATGTGTTAGAACCGGATAAGCCGAGCACTACAATTATTGCTCATTTATACAAGGACGGAAATCGTTTTATTCATTATGATTCAAAGCAACAGCGTACGATAACGGTAAGAGAAGCAGCAAGACTACAATCTTTTCCTGATGATTTTGAGTTTATGGGGAGTCGCGGAAGTGCTTATCAAATGATCGGCAATGCAGTACCACCCTTGTTGGCAAATGCAATAGCAAAAGCTATTTATGAATTATTAGTAATGGAGGGCAAATAAATGTATCACTATCTTTTTACGAACGATTTAAGAATATCAAATTTATCAAAATCCTTAGTAAAGGCCGGAAAATGTTTTTCTACAAATACAGTTCCATCAGCAAATGAGTATAAAAGTGAAAATAATTTTATGAATACATTAGGGTTTTATTTTAATTTGACTAGTAGTAGTAATTGTGCCAAACTGTGTGCCGCTGGTAACACAAGAATAGTAATTCTTAATTTTATAAAAAAATTTCAATTTCCTAACCCCCGCACTACCGAGTCTATGGCTAATTCCGTAAATGATCATATCACTCTTGCACCTATGAGACTCATTATGCAAATGTTATACAATATGAGAATGATATGCCCCGACGAAGCTAAACTATCTGTAAATGAAATAGCTAATTTTATTTTTTATAATTCTGATGTGGCAAAAACAAATACTCCGGATATACATAAAGTAATCACTCAAGTGATTGAGTACAGAAAAAATAACTTACTTCCTGATTCAATTGAAACAAGCCCCGATAAAAGAATTTGGAAACATGAAGAGAGGCAAATACGGCATATGATAGAAATTCTTTCATTTTCCGGTTGTGCTAAAGTCAATGGTGAAAACGAAATATTTATTGATCATGATAATTTATCGATAGATGAAAAATCTATGATTTTTGATATTATTACTTTTTCGGATTTCTGGACTCCTCCTGTTGGAGCGAATGCGAGCACCGCTAAAGCAGAATATCAAAGTTATATGGATATTGATGAAAATGAAATAAAGAAGTTTGGATCCCAGACAGTTTCTGTTCTTGACAGCGGTGTCAAATACGCTTGGTATGTTGGCGCCTGTGGCTATAATGAGGACGGTGTATGGACAGACTTTTCTGAAACATACATTGAAGAAGGTCGTTGGGAGAATGGTTGGAAAGACAAGTTCATTGAAGAAGTTAAATCAATGAAACCTGGTGATAGAATTGCAATAAAAGCAGCATATACAAAAAAGAAGAATCTGCCATTTAACAACAATAATAAAACCGTTGGCGTTATGGGAATAAAAGCTATAGGTGTTATTACAGAAAATTTAAATGATGGGCAAAATATAAAAGTCAACTGGGAACGTGTGTCTCCTACGAAAGAATGGTACGGAACCGGCGTTTTAAGACAAGCATTACATTATGTAAACGCCGGAGACAGTTATATAAAGAAATTGTTGTTAGATTTTACTTTCAACAATGGAATACAAGACTATTCAATATGCGAAGAACAATATGCTGATTTATCAAATTCGGAAGTAGAACCACAGGTGCATGATAGTATCGACAATCTCTCCTTGGAAGAATTGGGGAAAATATTAAAAGCCATGTGCGATGAAGGAGAAAAGGAAGGTAAAAAGGTTGCTGCTATTTATAATTTCGGTCTTTTGTATGGCAAAATAATTAATGAAAAATATAGGGCAGCAGATATAGTGAAGATAGCTGGAATAGATCAATCATTTGACCGGGAACTTCAAAAAGCTATTAAACTATACACAACAATAGAGCACGAAGACTTTGGGCTTGGCTTTGTATCTGATCATGAGATTTCCAGAGTGTTTGAAGAGGAAATATGTGAAGCAGAAGAACCTGTTATGGAATATAACAAGGAACAATTTCTTAAGGATGTTTTTATGGCTGAAGAGCAATATGAGACCTTAAAGCAAATTCTTACATATAAGAAAAACATCATTCTGCAAGGTTCTCCTGGTGTTGGTAAGACATACCTTGCCAAACGTTTTGCCTATTCATTGATGAGAAAAACTGATTCATCGCGTGTAAAACTCGTGCAATTCCATCAGAATTATAGTTACGAAGATTTTATCATGGGATATAAGCCTGATGGTGAAGGTTTTAAACTTGTAGATGGTGTATTTTTTGAGTTTTGTCAAAAAGCTGAACGTGACGGTGAGGATCACTACTTTATAATTGATGAAATCAACCGAGGAAATGTCAGCAAAATCTTCGGTGAACTTATGATGCTTATTGAAAACGATAAGCGCGGTATTGAGAAATTAAGACTTGCATATAAAAATGTATTATTCGCTGTTCCTAAAAATGTTTATATTATTGGGATGATGAATACGGCAGACAGAAGTCTTGCAATAATGGATTATGCTCTCAGACGTCGTTTTAGTTTTTATGAGATTGAACCAGCATTTGGCAAAGACAATTTCAAACACCATTTAAAAGCAAATGGTGTTACCGAGTCAATGATAAAGAAAATAAACGATAATTTTATCGCATTGAATAATTACATAGCGGATGAAAAGAACAGCGGATTGGGTTCTGGGTTTAGAATTGGTCATAGTTATTTTTGTACTAAACCAAATTGCGACGAAGATAAATGGTACGCAAATATAATTAAATTTGAAATTCAACCTATGCTAGAAGAATATTGGTTTGATGAAAAAGACAAGGTTGGTGAATGGATGGGGAAAATTAAATGAGTAAATCAAAAAGTCTAATTCCTATAAAGAATTTGTTCTTTATGCTTTGCTATGCTTGGAATGTTTTATCGATTAAAGATACTGTTAAACTGCAAGAAGAGTCATTTGATAATGTTTATAATCTTTTGACCAGATTGTTGATTTTTGGAGTACGCAAAATTGTCAAGAGAGGGTTTAATAGATCCTACATTGAGCAAGAAGAATTGCTTAGTACAGTTCGTGGGAAAATTAATCTTAACGAAACCATTAAATTAAGATTGAGACACGAAATGAAATGTGCATGTACTTTTGACGAATTTTCAAAGAATAGTTCATTTAATCAAATTGTTAAATATATAATACTAAGCACATTAAAAAATAATCATGTAGATAATAGTCTGAAAAAAGATCTGCGCTCTCTTCTGCTATACTTTAACGAAATTGATTCTCTTGAGCCAACAAACTCTGTTATATCAAGACTGATCTTTAATAGGAACAATCAATACTATAAAATGCTTATAAATATATGCGTCATGATATACAAAGGAACAATAGTAAATGAAGAAAACGGAAAGCGTACCTTCAAAGACTTCTTTCGTGAAGAACAGATGCAGAAAGTCTACGAATTGTTTATTTTGAATTTTTATGCGATAAATTTAGACAAATCAGTGTATAAAGTACATGCTCCTAAAATCAAATGGCATCTCGATACCGAAGAAAGCGGCTGGGATGAATTTTTTGAAATAGAGACGAATTTAGGAGATAGAAGAACTGATATAGTCGTGGAAAATAAAGAATTAAACTATCAGTTTATTATGGATGCAAAATATTATAAAGAAATGCTTGTAAATAAGTACTATGATAAGAAAGCAAAGACGTACAGACTTGCTCATGTTAATCAGGTACGAGGGTATATTTTGGATAGTGAATATAAGGGCGAAAAATTCGGTGCACTTATTTATCCAACTGTATACGGAGATGAATATAACAAGGGGAAAATGGTTCCAATTCATGATGCAAATATTATTATGAAAACTTTAGATTTAAATCGTGAATGGTCAGAAATAGAAACTGACTTATTATCATTTATCTCAACAATAGACAGAAAAATGATTGGGTGAATCTATATGAAGGTGTGTAGTTTGTTCAGTGGAATAGGCGGTATAGATCTCGGCTTTCAACAAGCTGGGTTTGATATCGTGTGGGCAAATGAGTTTGATAAAGATGCTGCTACTACATACAGAAAGAATTTTGGTGCAGAACATCTTATTGAAGGAGATATAACAAAAGTTAATATCAATATTATTCCAGATTTTGATGTCTTGGTTGCTGGATTTCCTTGCCAACCATTCTCAATAGCCGGGAAGCAAAAGGGCTTCAACGATGAACGTGGGGATTTGTTTTTTGAAATAGCCCATGTTGTTGAGGCCAAAAGGCCGAAAATCATTTTTTTAGAGAATGTTGCCAATCTCCTTGAACATGATGAAGGAAAATCATTTCTTACTGTATACAACGCCTTGGTTCCTTATGGATATAGCTTTAAATATCAGGTCATGGATTCTTATGATTACGGTAATGTTCCCCAACATAGAAGCAGAATTTTTATTGTGGCATTTCTTGATTATAAGCAATGCGATAAATTTGTATTCCCCGGGAAAATTGAAAATACGACAAATTTAAACGATATTTTGTTTCGTAATATAAGACATGATGATTGTTATTACTATAATGAATCAAGCTTTTATTACAATGACTTGAAAAGAATTGTGACCGACAAGCGTGCACTATATAAAATATGGGATTCTGGCGTTTCTAAGAAAGCACATTATGTGTGTCCAACATTAACTGCTAATATGGGTACATATCCTGACAGAGTTCCCGTTATTTTAGATGACTATGGCATTAGAAAGATAACACCGTATGAATGCCTGGCATTACAGGGATTTCCAAAAGAGTTCCGGTTTCCTAATGTTCCTCTTAACAGTGCATATAAGCAATGTGGTAATAGTGTAGTGGTGCCGGTCATCAGGAGAATTGCAAAACAAATAAAAGAAGCAATAAGGTGAGTTTATGGATGTTCATAGCAAGGAAACCCGAAGCTATAATATGTCAAAAATCAAAAGTAAAAATACAAAACCCGAAGAAATTGTCAGAAAATTTTTATTTTCAAAAGGATTCAGATATCGTAAAAATGATAAACGTTTACCTGGACATCCTGATATAGTGTTACCAAAATATAAAACAGTAATTTTGGTTAATGGATGCTTTTGGCACGGTCATGAACGATGCAAGTATTTTGTATGGCCTAAATCAAATGAAGAGTTTTGGAGAAAGAAAATAAATTCGAATATAGAACGAGATAAAAAGAACATTAGTGCCCTCAAACAACTGGGATGGAATGTTCTGGTTGTGTGGGAATGTGAACTGAAAAAGAATAGTTCCGAAACATTAAATAGTATTTTAAAAAATCTGAGTGCTGAAAACAACAATTGCTAAAATAATTTTTAAATAAAGTTAATAGAGTTTAATATGAATCCAACAAGAACAATAAACAGCGTTGATAAATTTCTGCTTTTTGTTAAATGCTACCAATATTAAAGGCAAAAGTCGCGATGCGTATATAATTGCATTTGAGAAAGATTATGCAAGCAACGAAAAGGGTACAAGGACTATCTGGACATGCTTAAAAAGTTTTCAAAGAAAGTAAAAATATGAAGTTTTTGAAATCATTGTTGCTCCCAAGAGAGCAGATGCAAATACAAGCAAAAGGGCAAAAGAAATTTGGTAATAGAACAATTACAAAGATGACTTATACGGAGGAATCAATAATGACCGAAATTGAAAAGAGGAAAAAATTAGCTTCACTTCCATGGCAAGCGCTTTTTGATTTGGCAATAAAAAAGGACATTGACGAATCACTCATTAAAGGTAAAGAAAAAAGCGTGATTATTTCCAAGTTACTTATTGGAGATTTACTTTCAGATAATGAGGTCGATAACCTCGTAAATGACTATATTTATGGAGACAGAGTTTCTTTTACTCTTTGGAATTTTGAGAAAAAACTACTGAAAGCACAATATGATATAATATACAGTTTGGAAGGTAATACAGAAACTTTTTTATCTGTTTCGGGGTTTAGAGGATTATCCATTCTTTCCGTAAAAGATTGTATGGACAGAATCGAAATTCTTTATGTATACAGCAAAGAATATAGTTTCATCAATGAAGATGGCAAAAATGACAGTGTATGGGAACAACATCGCGGTTGTTTATGGGTTGGAGTGTCTGCTTCTTATTTGGCATGTATTAGCAAGCACGATAAAATGACGAATTGTATTGTAAAATATATAGTATCAAAAATAAGAATTCCCCTTACACAAATTAAACCGCCTAAGTCTGCGATAGAACGCTGTATTACGCAGATAGCAAGAAGCAAAATCGTATTACAGGGGACTAACGGAGAAAAAACAGTGGTTTCGCGCTCAGAAGGACTTACCGATGCCCAATTGGAAGAAATACAACGAATTCAAGAAGGAAGATTTGACACATCCGGGAGTTATATTGCTGAGATTACAGAAGATGCACAGGCAACTATCAAATATAATGTAAAAAAAGGAAGTATCGGCATTTTAAAACATCTTTCTGCTTCTGTTCTTTTCGCTTGGTCACAAGCGGCGATATCAATAATATTGGAAGAAATAGAAAATCTAAAAGGAAGGCCTGCAAAAGAAATTTTTAACGAGTTAGGATTGGAAATCAAATGGGCATACTTATCAAATAATGAAAAAGTACAAGCAGAGTGGTTTTTATCACAGGCAATTGCGTGTTTAGGATCGAAAGAGGAAGGAATAAGTGTAATTCCAAATTATGTTAAAAGTATTCTTTTAAATGAGAAACTCTTTACTATTATACCAAGAATATACTGCGAACAGTGTTCAGGTTATGAAACGCCTTGTTGTACTGAATGTGGAAAACCATTAAAAGCTACTTCTAAAGGACAGTTATATTGCTCATGTGGTGCACCTGTGCAACTTCAATGTTCAGAAGGCCATAGATATTGCAGAGCAGAAAATTGGTTTATTCCAACATCAAAAATGTATAATATATTAAATCAAAACATTCAATGTGTGTTTAAACAAGATTCTCCGGGTCTGATAATGTGTATTATGGGAGATTGTCTACATATTGCACATTCAAATTCAGTTAACACTGACGGCGTGGAACTTCACTTTGGTGATATTGACTGCTTTTTAAACCTTCCTGAACCTAATGATAACGCACGTGAATTTGCAGTTAAATTAGGCGAAAAATGTGATGGCTCATGCACAAATGCAAAGGTATGTAAATGTGTAAGTAATAGCTCGATGGCTTGTTTGCCAAAAATTTTCTATACGGTTATCCCTGGATTTCGTCCTCAACCTCACAAAGGATTAGAATATGGTGATGTGTCTGGTGAAATAAAAACTGAAAACCATTCTTATGAAATGAAGGGAATTATTAAAAAGAACAGCAAAAATTCTACCCGTTCTACAAGAACAGTTGGCGAGCTGATAAGCACACATCTTTTATCGACATCTAAAGAAGGAGAGGAAATCATTCGACAATTTGTCGAGCAAGGACTTGTAGATGGTCGTGTTGATGTTATAGCTGTAATTGCACCGCAATATATTGATAGTTCGTTTAAAGGTACACTACGCTACCTTGCCAAACTTGTTGGCAAAAGGGTTTTGTTTATTGAATTAGATGATGTTGCAAGATTGATTATTAAAAATGATACAATATCAATATAAATGTGTTAGTTTTTTATAATTGAACCTAATCAAAGTAAAAATTGATAACTTCTATATCGAAAAGTATAAACAATCTTTTCTGAAAATTGATATGTGAGGAGAATTATAATGACAAAATTTATATGTTATACAAAATGCACAACTTGCCAAAGGGCGAAGAAATGGCTTGACAGCAACAACATTGAATGTGAACTTCGTGACATAAAAGAGAATAATCCGAACTTTGAAGAATTGAGTAAATGGTATAAAATAAGCGGTCTGCCATTAAAGAAATTCTTTAACACATCTGGACTTTTATATAAATCAATGTGTCTGAAAGACAAACTGACCGCTATGTCGGAAGAAGAACAGTTAAAGATACTTGCAACAGACGGAATGTTAGTTAAACGTCCGCTTTTGATCGGCGAAGATTTTGTTTTGGTTGGATTTAAGGAAAAGGAATGGAGTGAAAAATTATGAGAAAGAATTTTGGAGCAAAAGCGTACCTTTACCCTATGCCGGTGCTTATCATTGGTTCGTATGACAAAAACGGAAAGCCTGATGCAATGAACGCTGCTTGGGGCGGAATCAGTGAAGAAACAGAAATTTCAATTTGCATAAGTGCAGAACACAAGACAACTAAAAACATCATTGCAAGAGGTGCGTTTACCGTGAGCATCGCAGACGCGGAAAATGTTGTTACTTGCGATTATGTCGGTATCGTTTCGGGCAATGAAGAGCCGGACAAAATTGAAAAAGCAGGCTGGCACGCCGCAAAGAGTGAATTTGTGGATGCACCACTTTTTGATGAACTGCCTATGACACTAGAATGTAAACTTATTAGCTATTACGAGAAAACTTGCAGACTTGTAGGCGAAATCGTAAATGTCTGTACAGACGATAGAATTCTTGGTGAAGATGGCAAAATTGATTTGAACAAATTCTCCCCTATCACCTATGACCCGGTACATTATACTTATCGTAAAATTGGCGATGTGGTCGGTAAAGCATTTAGCGATGGGATGAAGTTAAGAAAATAATTTTAATTATACAATGGAGAAAAAGCATGCGCATAGAATATGTTCTAATTGAAAAGCAAAATGACCAACAACAAAATCCTAGCAAACGCAGAATTGTTGGTTTGCTAAAAAATCAGTTTCCTGATATGACATCAAATGTGATATACATTCAAGGCAAAAGAAAAAAATTCGAAGTTGAATACAAAATCACATGTTGTTCTGCAACAGACGATGAAAGTTTAGACAACATTTATAATATTTTATTGGAGTCAAATCATACTGATAAAGCGAGAAGTGCTGGGTTGTTAGAAGAAGTAAACGCCAAAATATCAGAACTTATAAAAACTAATAAACAATATCATCTTGTTTTAGCGAGTGATGGATTGTCAGAATATTTTTGTAATAAAGCATATCCTAAATATCAACATTTTGAACGACAATTGCGACATTTGATATTTAAAGTAGTTACTAAGGCTTATGGAAATATGTGGACTGAAGCAACTTTTTCAAAAGAATTACGTAAAGAAATTAAAGAAAAAGTCAGAACTACTGGAAACAATACAAGAGAGGAAGTACTAATCGAAGAATCATTACATGAGATGACAATGGCTCAGTTAATAGATTATTTATTTCATGGTGTTTGTGAATTGGATATAATAACTGAACTTGATGAACATTATCCATCAAAAAAGCTGAAAGAACTTTCGCGTGAAGAACTTATTGAATTACTTGAAAAATCCAGAAGGAAATCTGTATGGAATATGTTTTTCGTAAATGAAATTGATATTGATGAACCTGGGTCGAAATTAATAGTTTTAAAGAATAATAGAAACAAAGTCGCGCATTGCAAGCAATTTTATTCTGCTGAGTACAAACAAACTATGGAATACATAGATATGTTTATACCTGAGATTGAATCAGCAATTGAAAATGCAACAATTACCGATGCGTTAACAACTAGAGATATATTGATAGGATTTAGTGACTACACAATTAAGTTAGCATCACAAATAGGGCAAATGGTTGCACCAGCACTACAAAGAATGGCAGATATAAGCACGCAAATAACTCAGGTATTCGCAAATTCTGCTTTGCAAAGAATGTCAGAAATTATTTCTCAAATTAACACTTCACCATATTGGGATGCAATAGCTAAAGCACAAGAAAATCTGTCGTCATATAACTTTCCTCAATTATATTTACAAACCTCAGAAGATGTCTTGACGAATGAAGAAACTGTTGATGAGGATAATGGTGAACAAGAAAATGAAGAATAAGAATATTCGAGAAATTTACAAGAGATGTTATGAGGTGGTTTTGAATGAAAATAAACTTTGATAAAAGAAAAATAGCAGAAGCTACTGTAGGCATAGTTCAAAAGACTCTAGATAGTGGAAAAAAGTGGCAGTTGATACTAAAAAGAATGTAGAAAGTGCAATTGAAAAAGCAAAGAATGATTCACTGGAAAAGAAATTAAAGAAATTAAATCCGGTATTTCCTGAACAGAATCAAAGCGAAGACTTTAATTTACCCAATATGATCACTATTGTTGATGATGCTATAAGAAGAGACGAAAAACTTTGCGAAGGTGCTATAGGTTATTTGAAAAATGATACAGGCATAGAAATACTTTGTTTGTATGACGAAGCTATTGAGTTTAGTAGCCTTCATTTTATACCAGCACCACTTTGTGATGCAACATATTATGTAGATAGTTTTGACAGAACCAAATACATACGCACAGATTGCATTTTTAGCAAAGCTCATGAAGAAAGAATTGCTGAATTAAAACATATGGCATACTGTCTTGGAGCTAAGCATTGTTCTATCGAAATAGATGAGTCTATTTCGAATGTGAATGCACAAAAACGCAATGCATCGGTTATTGAAGATGTGTATAGTGCGGATACACAAGAATCCATAGAATCCACTTTAAAACAAAGCGGTAGTGATTCAAGAAGTGGTAAAGTGGAAATAGAATTCGAAGGCAATTCAAACTGTGTTGAACCCGAACTTAAATGGTTTTTGTATGATGATAATATAAACCGACTTATTGAAATGAGAGCAAGTAATTCTAACCTAATTAAGTCAGAAACCTTAGACTTATCAGGAGCATCATCAGCGACAATGTCTCAGAAAACTGCATATGCAATTGATAGTGCAGTTGGAGGCGGAGGGGTGTCTTTAAGTTCTCAGGCCGAAAAAGAACATCATAGCAAGCTTATGTATCATATAGAATTTTAGGATTTATAATTCCTTCGTTGACTTACGCCATTTCTTGTGGTACTGTTTGTGTTGCCGAAGGAGGTGGCACGAATGGCGGAGTTTACATTAGAAGAAATTATGTATGGCGAGAAGTACAACATTGAAAGCGGTGTATTTATGGCGGCATATGAGCTTGCAAAGCAAGGGATAAAGCCGGCGGACATACGAGAGCAGTTACACATGCTGTATGTCAGAGAGGCAATTAAAACAACGAGAAAATTATTGAAAGAGGGCGACTCGATTTCGGATATACCGGAATTTGAGCCGCTCTTTTTATGTGAGGAGGCAGAACAATGCGGATATTAGAAGAATTTTGGTATGGCAACATCAATCCGGTTAAAATACCGTTCCAGCGGCAAAGGCAATTTGACAAAGTATTCAAATTACTGACCAAAAATGAAGAAAAACTGCTTGAAACTTTAAACGAACAAGAAAAAGAACTGTTTGACAAATACAAAGCTTGTCAAGATGAAATGACACAAATTACAGAGTGTCAGACATTCTTAAAAGGCTTTAAGCTGGGAGCAAGGTTTGTTATGGCATGCTTTGAAAATGATGACCTATACACCGAATGAAAATTGTTTAATAGCCGATATAACGGCGTTTAAACCCCATAACAGGGCAAAAGATATGCAGGCAGGGTAACTTTCCCCTGCCTGCGTATTTTCGCGCCTTATAAAAAAATCCGGCACGGTGTGTGCTATTCTTCCAGCACAGAAATAAACTCGTCGGAAGAAATCTCCCCTTTTTTATACTTAGAGCGTGCATCTTGATAAACGGCGATTTTTTTCTTAATCGCCGTTAGGGCTTTTTCGTCAGTTGTTTTTTTACGTTTATAATAGAGTGCCTGATACTTTTTTTCATACAAAGAAAGCGCACTGTCCGATTTGACTTTTTCCTTGAATTGCTTTTTTGCCCCAATTTGTCTGCAGGTTTTTCCGTCCTTATAAATATTATCGCAATACTGAATACCGTGGTTATCCGCAATAAAAAATCTTTTGCATACCGGGCATTTTAAAATCGGAATGTTATGAAGAATTGCGTGCATCATTTCAACCAAAAGCAGTCCCGAAAGCTTTGTAAGCCAATAAGTTTCAACCATATCAATATTATCGTCAGTATTGACAACGGCTTTTTTCTCGGACAAAATGCAGCCGCCGCACAAACTAAATTCTTCCTCACATTTATAATAGGCAGATAGCTTGTCTTCGCCTTTCTTACTCGAAAAACAAAGCTCCAAAAGCGAATTAGCCTTATCTCTTAATGCGTCTAACTCGTGAACAGGAAACAAAATCGAAAGTGCTCCGTAATTGCCTGTCGCCACCCCAAAAGTTATCCTTCCCAATCCAAAAATCCGATTACATTCTTTGGTTGAAATATTTATATGATTTTCTAAAAATGACGCTTGAAACTTCATAAATTGACCTCCGGAATATTACAAAAATATTTCAAGCGATATTTATTTTAAACAATCACTTGACAAAACCTCTTGTACGCGCTATTATATTTACAGAATACTTATTCCTGATAATCGCTTGAAACTATTGTACCACTATTTTTTATTTTTTGCAATAGTTTTAATAATTTTAATGGAGGAGGTGAAATAAATATGAGCAAGGTTTTAAAAACCGTAAACGGTGAAATGCTGATGAATACCTTTTTACCGCCGATAGAATTTGCGGTGGAAAGTTTAATTCCGCAGGGACTGCATGTTTTATCGGGAAGTCCGAAAATCGGTAAATCGTGGCTGGCGCTTATGCTGTGTTTAAAGGTTTCTAAAGGAGAAAAGCTTTGGAATTTTGAAACCAAGCAAGGCACTGCACTGTATCTTTGCCTTGAAGACAGTCTTGTAAGAATTCAAAGCAGATTGTTTGACATAACAGACGATGCTCCGCCTAATATCCACTTTGCAACCTTTGCAGAAAGCATCGGCAGCGGCATCGAGGAACAGATTGAAAATTTCTGTTTGAGTAACAAAAATACCAAACTGGTCGTTATCGACACCTTTCAAAAAATACGTACTATCTCAAATGATAATGCCTACGCTAGCGATTACAAAGATATAAGTATTCTAAAAAATATTGCGGACAAGCTGAAAATTGCAATTGTCCTCATACATCATTTGAGAAAGCAAAAAGATGACGATCCGATGAATATGGTGTCGGGCACAACAGGAATTACCGGCGGTGCAGATTCGAGTTTTGTTCTTTGCAAGTCAAAGCGTGCCGGCTCACGGGCAACACTTTACTGCACGGGACGGGATATTGAATATCGGGAACTGGAACTTAATTTTAATGCCAGCAACAAAAGCTGGGAATTGGTTTCCGACAGTGCAGAAAACCCCGAAATACTTCTCGAAGATATTACCGCAACTGTTGTTCGGTTTATGCAGAA
>CAKSUD010000035.1 GCA_934500865.1 uncultured Clostridia bacterium
CTGGAACACATACTTATAAAGCTACTTATACTCCAAGTGATACAACAAACTATAAAACAATAACTGATATTGATATTGAAGTTAATGGTAAAAATAAGTTTGATGTAATAACATCAGTTAATGGTGGAAATGGAACAATTACACCAAGTAAAATAGGTGTTATTGAAGGAACTAAAGAAGAAATAACATTTACACCAAACTCAGGCTATGTAGTAAGCAAAGTAATGGTAAATGGAGTAGTAAAAACAAGCGAAGTAAGAGATAACAAAATAGAAATAACAGTAACAGAAGAGATGACAGTAGAAGTAACATACAAGAGAAAAAGCACTGGCGGAGGTGGCGGAAGTTCATCTACAACAACATATAAGATAACAGTAACAGAAGGTAAAAACGGAAGCATAACTCCAAATGGAGTAGTAAAAGTAGAAAAAGGTGAAGACCAAACATTTAAGATAAAAGCAAAAAAAGGTTATGAAATAAAAGATGTATTAGTAGACGGAAAGAGTGTAGGAACAGTATCAAGATATACATTTAAAAATGTAAAAGCAAAACATACACTAGAGGCAACATTTAAGAAAGTAGAAATACCAGAACAAAAACCAGAAGATATAGAAACACCAGAGCAAAAGCCAGAGGGCAAGGAAACATTTAAAGATGTAAAGAAAAATGCTTGGTATTATGAAGCGGTAGAGTATGTGGCAAAAAAAGGATTAATGAATGGAACAGGAAATGATGAATTTAATCCAAACATAAACACAACAAGAGGAATGATAGTAACAATTCTATATCACCTAGAAGGTTCGCCAGAAGTTGCTAATAGCACATTTACAGACGTAGCAAATACAGATTATTATGCAAAAGCAGTAGCTTGGGCAGAGAAAAATGGAATTGTAAGTGGATATGGCAACGGTCAATTTGGACCAAATGACTCAATAGCTAGAGAACAATTAGCAACAATAATGTATCGTTACACAATGTACAAAAAATATGATACATCAGTAGGTGAAGACACAAATATTTTAAGTTATAACGATATATCAGAATTATCAGAATATGCAGTATCTTCAATGCAATGGGCATGTGGATCAGGCCTAGTAAATGGAATGGGTGAAGGTAAATTAGCACCAAAAGGAAACGCAACGAGAGCACAAGTAGCAGTGATACTTATGAAATATTGCGAAAAAAACAAATAGGTACAATACTTTTTGTTGACTAACTGAATATTTGGAATAAAAAACGGGGGGAAAGCTATTCGTTAATGATAGTTTTAACCCCGTTTTTTTTGAAAGAAGCAAATAGGAATATTTATTAATTAAAAAAATTCTTGACAATTACTTTTGGTATATATAAAATAAAATTGAAAATAGGAATTATTCTTATTTTTGGAAGAAGGAGTTTATGAAAAACTATTCAAAGCAAAGAGAAGATTTATTGAACATTTTAAAAAATTCCAGATCACATCCAACAGCTGAAGAACTCTATGAGAAAACAAAAGAAAAGATTCCAAGTGTTAGCCGGGGGACTGTGTATAGAAATTTAAAAGACTTAGTGGATGAAGGATATATTATAAAAATTTCTATGGCGAATGGAGCAGACAGATATGATTACATTCATAAAAAGCATAATCATATTATTTGTAAATCTTGTGGAACGGTTAAAGATTTTGAGTATAATTTCGATTTGGAAGATGTAAAACAATCAGTAATTAAACAAACAGAGGTTAGTCCTTTATTAGATGGTGTGATTATGTATGGAATTTGTGAAAAATGTAAGGAAAAACTAAAAAATAGGGGGTATTAAATTATGGAATTAAAAGGTTCAAAGACAGAAAAAAATTTAATGGAAGCTTTTGCGGGAGAGTCTCAAGCTAGAAATAAATATACTTATTACGCAAGCAAAGCTAAAAAAGAGGGATATGAACAAATTGCAGCTTTGTTTTTAGAGACAGCAGATAACGAAAAAGAACACGCAAAACTTTGGTTTAAGCTTTTACATGAAAATGATGTCCCATCAACAATAGAAAACTTAAAAGACGCTGCTTCTGGTGAAAATTTTGAGTGGACAAATATGTATGAGAGAATGGCGAAAGAGGCTAAAGAGGAAGGCTTTGAAAGAATAGCATTTTTATTTGAAGAAGTTGCAAAAATTGAAAAAGAGCACGAGGCAAGGTATTTAAAATTATTAGAAAACGTAGAAAATGGACTAGTATTTAGTAAAGAAGGAGAAAAAATTTGGAAATGTAGAAATTGTGGCCATATCGTAATTGGTAAGTCTGCACCAGAGGTTTGTCCAGTATGTGCACATCCAAAAGCATATTTTGAAATAAAATCAGAAAATTATTAATATAATGAGGTGAGAATATGAAAAATACTCGTTTTTATATATGTGAGACTTGTGGAAATGTAATTGGTCTCATAGATGGTAACTCTGATAGAATTGCTTGTTGTGGAAAACCAATGCAATTAATTATACCTAATACGGTAGATGCATCAAAAGAAAAACATTTACCTTATTTAATAAATGATGGAGAGGATTTGATAGTTAAAATCGGCGAAATTGAGCATCCAATGGAAGAAGAACATTATATTTCTTGGGTTGCACAAGTAACCGAAAGCGAAACTACTAGAATTAGGCTAAAACCAAATGAAAAACCAGAAGTGAGATTTAAAAATATAAAAGGTGCAATAATTTATGCTTATTGCAATAAACATGGATTATGGGCAATAGAAAATAAATAAAAGTGTTAAAGCATATATTCGCAAAGGGATGGATGTAATGATAAAAGTGGAAGAAAGTGAAAAAATGTTTAAACTACATTCAGAATATAAGCCAACAGGCGATCAACCACAAGCGATAGAAAAACTTGCAAATGGTATAATCGAAGGCAAAAAGTGTCAGACATTGCTCGGAGTAACAGGAAGCGGAAAAACGTTTACAATGGCAAACATAATTGAAAAAGTGCAAAAACCTACTTTGATTTTGGCACACAATAAAACATTAGCAGGACAACTTTATTCAGAATTCAAAGAGTTTTTCCCAGAGAACGCAGTGGAGTATTTTGTTTCTTATTATGATTATTACCAACCAGAAGCATATATCGCACAAACAGACACTTATATAGAAAAAGACTCGGCAATAAATGATGAAATAGATAAACTTCGTCACTCAGCCACAGCAGCATTGTTTGAAAGAAAAGATGTAATCATTGTAGCAAGTGTATCTTGTATATATGGTTTAGGTGACCCTGACGATTATAGTAATATGACAATATCTTTGCGTCCAGGAATGATAAAAGAAAGAGATGAGTTACTTAGAAAACTTGTAGAAAACCAATACGAAAGAAATGAAATTGAATTTACAAGAAGTAAATTTAGGGTTAAAGGAGACGTGGTGGAAGTTTTCCCGGCAGGATATGAAGATAAAGCGATTCGTATTGAATTTTGGGGAGATGAAATAGAAAAGATTTGTGAATTTGACCCACTAACTGGAAAAACAATTTCGACATTAACCCATACATTAATTCACCCGGCGTCTCACTATGTAACAAGCGGAGAAAAAATGAAAAAAGCTATAAAAAGTATAGAAGCCGAACTGGAAGTATGTGTAAAAGAATTTAAGGAACAAGGAAAGTTACTTGAGGCACAAAGATTAGGAGAGAGAACTAACTTTGACTTAGAAATGCTACAAGAAATAGGCTTTTGCAGTGGAATTGAAAACTATTCAAGGCACATAAGCGGAAGAAAACCTGGAGAAGCTCCATATACATTACTAGATTATTTCCCTAAAGACTTTTTACTTTTTGTAGATGAGTCTCACGTTACATTACCACAAGTAAGGGGAATGTATAACGGAGACCGTGCAAGAAAAGACATGCTTGTCAATTATGGGTTTAGGCTACCATCTGCGTACGATAACAGACCACTTAACTTTGGAGAGTTTGAGGAAAGAATAAATCAAGCTGTGTTTGTTAGTGCTACCCCTGCCGAATATGAATTAGAACATTCAAATGGAGAAGTAGCAGAGCAAATAATAAGACCAACCGGACTATTAGACCCTATAATAGAAGTAAGACCAGTAGAAAACCAAATAGATGATTTAATTGGAGAAATAAATAAAGAAGTAGAAAAGAAAAACAGAGTTTTAGTTACAACACTAACTAAAAAAATGGCAGAAGACTTATCAGAATACCTAAAAGAAGTAGGAATAAAAGTAAAGTACCTTCATTCAGATATAGACACCTTAGAAAGATTGGAAATAATAAGAGATTTAAGACTTGGCGTGTTTGATGTTTTAGTCGGAATTAATTTATTAAGAGAAGGACTAGACATTCCGGAAGTAGCCTTAGTTGCAATATTAGATGCAGATAAACCGGGATTTTTACGTTCGGACAGGTCACTTATTCAAACTATAGGACGTGCTGCAAGAAACGCAGAAGGTAAGGTAATAATGTATGGAGACGAGCTAACTCCGGCTATGGAATATGCAATAAAAGAAACAAACAGAAGAAGAAAAATACAAGATGACTATAATAAAGCAAACGGAATTATTCCAAAGACAATTAAAAAAGAAATTAGAGATACGATAGAAGTAACAAAACTTGCCGAAGAAGAAGTAGAGTATAAGATAGATGAAGTACCTATCGAACAGTTAAGACGTGAAATGAAAAAAGCGGCGAAGGAGCTAGATTTCGAAAGAGCAGCATTACTCAGAGACGAAATTGTAAAACGTGGTGGATAAAAATGTAAAAAAAGTATTGCATAAATCAAATTATTAAAGTATAATAGACTTGTGAGCTTAGTGAGCATATATAATCACATTAAAAACGGCACAAAAAAGAGACCCCCTATTGGTCTCTTTTTTGCAGTCCTAGTTATTGTGCTATATTTAAGATAAGTAAGAAAAAAATAAGTACAAACACAATAGCCTTTATTAGCCTATTGAGCATATATGCTCACCTCCTCACTACCACAAGTGTAATTAGGTGGCAGGAATATATTACCATATCTTTTATTTTAATTCAACCAATTTATCCCAAAAATTCCAAAAAATAATTTAGTATAAAAACTTGACAAAAGAAAAATATAGTTATACCATTACTGTATTAATTATAATATTACAGTAAAGGAGGAGGAGAAATGCTAACTATTGATTATAGGAGCGGAGAATCGCTATATATCCAAATAAAAAACAACTATAAAAAGATGATAATGAGCGGTAGTTTAAAAGAAAATGAAATGTTACCATCAGTCCGAACCCTTGCCGGCAATCTAGCCATAAACGTAAACACAGTCCAAAGGGCATATAGGGAATTAGAACAAGAAGGATATATTTATTCTGTTCCGGGTAAAGGAAATTTTGTCGCAAAAATCGATAAAAGCATAATAAATAAAGGATACAATGAATTTCGAGACCAACTACTTGAACTAATGGAAAAAGCAAAGTTTTTAAACATTTCAAAAGAAGAAGTTAATAAAATTGTAAATGAATTTTATGAAACACGAGGTGAAAAAAATGATTAAGGTTAATAACGTAAGTAAAAGTTTTGATAATTTTCTTGCATTAGATAGTCTTAGCATTAATGTAGGGAAAGGTTCTATTTATGGACTTGTAGGACCAAACGGTGCCGGAAAAACTACGTTAATGAAGGCAATTGCAGGAATTTATAGACTAAACAAAGGTGAAATTTTAATAGACAACAAAAAAGCATATGAAAACGTGGACATAAAGAACGAAACAATATACATATCTGATGAGCTGTTTTTCTTTAATAACTTTTCAATAAAACAAATGGCAGAACTATATAAAATGGTATATACAAATTGGGATCAAGAAAGATACGAAAGTTTAAAAGAAGTATTTAAAATAGACGAAAAAAGAAATGCAAATAAGCTATCCAAAGGAATGCAAAAACAAGTTGCATTTTGGCTAGCAATGTCAACACGCCCAAAAGTACTATTACTAGATGAACCATTAGACGGATTAGACCCTGTAATGAGAAGAAAAGTATTAAACATAATTATGGAAGACGTAGACGAAAATAAAACTACTGTAATGATTTCATCACATAACTTAAGAGAACTAGAAGATATATGTGACCATGTCGGAATTTTATCTAAGGGAAAATTAGTATTACAAAGACAAATAGATGACCTAAAAACAGAAACACATAAAATCCAAGTTGCATTTGAAAACGGATTATTCCCGGAAGAACTTTCAAAGAAATTTAATCTACTTCGTAAGTCTAGGCTTGGAACAGTTTACTCAATAATCTTAAAAGGCGATAAAGACGAAATAGTAAAAGAATTTAAGAAATTTAATCCACTCATCTTAGATATAATTCCATTAACCCTAGAGGAAATCTTTATTTATGAAGTCGGAGGTGAAGACAGTGAAATTAACGAGATTATTTAATAAAGCATTAATATGCAATAACCTAAAAAGATTTTGGTGGGTTTCACTTTTATACACAATAGGATTATTCTTGTTATCACCACTTCTTGTATTAACAAATATGGGAAACGAGTATGTAACAACAATAGAATTTGACAATATATTTGACGGTACAATATGTTTCCTATTCATAGTACCGGTATTTTTAGCAGTTATAGTATTTAGGTATATGCAAAATTCAAAATCAATGGTAACTGTTCATGCAATGCCATATAATAGATTAGATTTATATGTAAACAACATAATTTCAGGATTAATTTTGCTAGTAGTTCCAATATTATTAAACACAGCATTATTATCATACATCGAACTGTTCGTAACAAACGGAATACTATTTGAGACAGGTATAATAATGAAATACTTGTGGATATCACTATTAGTAAGCATAACATTATTCTCAATAACAGTAGCAGTCGGAATGGTAACAGGTAGCAGTATAGCTCAAATAATATTCACATACATAATAAACTTCTTACCAGCAGGAATTATAGTAATACTTAATTTCTTGCTTAACGGAATAATTTATGGATTTACAGGAGTATCAGAAGAAGGTGTAGTAGAACTTGCAAAACTCTCGCCAATAGTTCAAACAATATTCTTAAGAAGCAGAGATTCATTAAATGAATTCCTAATACCTGATATAGTTTTAGTAGTATTAGCATTAGTCATAGGATACTTCATATATAAGTACAGAAACCTCGAAGACGCAGGAGAAGTAATAAGCGGAAAATTTGTAAAGCCAATATTTAAATATGGCGTAACAATTTGTGTAATGCTAGTAGGCGTTATATATGTAAAAGGAATTTTTGAAATAGAAAATCCAAATTTCTTAGTATATATATTGTTTGCATTATTGGGTTACGTGGCAGCAGAAATGTTACTCAGAAAATCATTTAAGATACTAAACTCATATAAAGGATTTGTTGGATTTGTAGGTGCATTTGCAATAGTTGTAGCATGTGTTCACTTTGACATTTTCGGTTATGAAAGTTTCGTGCCAAAAGCACAAGACATAGAATGTTTCACACTCGGTTCATCAAAATCAAATATAGACATATATAGATATAACGGAGACAAAACAGGCGTTTTAACAAGTGACGAAAATATTGAAAGAATAGTAAATCTTAGTAAAGATATAGTTGCAAATAAAGAAAAAAATATGAAAGAAAACGGTTTAATTTCAGTTAACTATCTACTAAACAACGGAAGAGTAGTAAGTAGGGCGTATAGAGTTAATGAGTTAAAATATAAAGATAAATTACAAGAAATTCGTCAAAGTAGCGAATATAAGTTATCTAAAGTAGAACTATTCAAAAGAAAAATAGAAGAAGTAGATTCAATAAGAATATCAAATAATATGTTCGGAAGTAAAACAGCAACCATTACTAATAGGGCAGAAATATCTGAGTTAGTAGACGCAATTAAAAAAGATGTATTAAGCGATAATTACGGGAACATATACGACTATACATATGAATATGAAAGATATGGTGATGATGGTGTATATCTCGTGAGTATAATGTATAAAAACGTAAACTCTAGAGACGTAGAGTACTATACAACAGAAACACTTCATTTTAATAAAAAATGCGTAAATCTTTATAACTTTATAGAATCAAAGGCACAAGAGGTTCAAGTAAAGGCAGAAGAAATAGAAAGAATAGAAATACACGATAACAACGGCGAAATCGTAAAAGTAATACAAGATAGAGCCGAAATAGAAAAAGCATTAACAGATATAAAGACTTTCAATGTAGCTAATATAGTAGGAAATGTAGAAGATGTAACATATGAAGGAATAATAGAAGTTAAATTTACAGATGGCACAGTAGACTGGGTAGAGCTTTATCAGTAAGTAGTTTACCAATTGACCGAAAAGTTAATATAGTTCACTTTTAAGTCGATGTGATAATTCCTATATTATCAGTAAAATATATATGTATATTTAATTGGTAATAGGAGGATGAAAATATGGAATATAAACTTGTCGGAAATAAAGTTAAGAAAGCAAGACGTGAAAAAGGAATTACACAAGAAAAGTTTGCTGAAGAACTCGGAGTTTCAGTTAGCTTTATAAGCCAAGTTGAGTCGGGAGATAAAAAATTTAATTTATCAAGAATAAGCGAAGTAAGTCAAATACTAGAAAAACCGGTTGGATATTTCATAGACGGATATACAGAAGAAGCAGGACCGGGATCTGACTTTGAGAAAATCAACAGCATATTAAAGAATATGACCAAAAAGCAACTACGTTTAAGCTTAGAAGTAATTAGAGCTATAGAAAAAATAGATAACGAAGACTAAAAAAAACAGCTATTTCCAATAGGAGATAGCTGTTTTTGCTTGACATAAAAAGTGAGATGATGTATTATATAAAAGCAAAAATCCAATAGTAAATAAGCATATGTGTTTATGCTTAAAACAATTCTACCAACTATGGAGGAGAATAATATGAAGAAGTGTGTAATCTGCGGCAAGGAAATTAAAACCGAAATCGATCCGGCAACCACAGTATTTGCAGTTAACCTAAACCCTTGCATTTGCAGTGAATGTGTAATGGAACTCTTCGATATGTACTGTGAAAAGGACGAAAACATCAATCAGTACAAAACATGTATCAAAGTCGCAGTTAAGACAGTTATAATGAACTATCCGGAAGAATGGAAAGACAGCATTGAAGACTACGTCATGGCTGAACTTCAAAGAGGATATGCACTAGTCGGAAAAAACTTTGATGATGCCAAAGCCAGGGAAATGATTAATAACCTAAAGGACAGCATCGAAAGAGAACCTGAGAGGTTCGAACAAACGCGAGAATACTACAAGAACAATAAAAACATAGAAGAAGACGACAAAGTCGTGATGAAAACTGTGTCCGAAATCAGATTAAAATTTGACGGTACTGATGATATTCAAGCCAAGTTTAGAGAAGTAATCCCCCAAGTCAAGCAATTGATAAAGGGCCAGGACACAGCGGTCGAGCAAATTGGAAGAGTGTTTTTACATAATCAACAGTGCATTCGCTATAATAGCCAAAATCCAATGCAACCAAAAATCCTAAAGCAAAACATGATACTCGTAGGACCTAGCGGGACAGGAAAAACTGCTACTATCACAGAGTATTGTAGATTGCTCGGGCTTCCGTACGTTATAGCCGACATGACAAACTACACTCAAGCAGGTTACCAAGGTGCATGTGTAGAAAGTATATTTGCATCTCTCGTTCGCGAAGCCGGTGGAGACATTGAACTTGCACAAAAAGGAATAATCATAATGGACGAAGCCGATAAAAACGAAAATAAGGAAAGTAGTAGCGAAATAGACGTTGGCGGAAAAGGCGTTATAGACTCGCTGCTAAAAAAAATCGAAGGATGCAAAATCGAGCTTGGAAGAGGTCAAGTATTTGACTCAGCCAATACCACATTCGTAGCAATGGGCGTCTATCCGAGACTTTATGACATTAGAAAAGAGAGAATGACAGGAAAAAGGGCGATAGGCTTTGCAGCGTCTAGCAACGAAGTAAAAGACTATGGAGAATTTATTTCTGATGACTTCGTAAAGCATGGCTTTACAAAGGAATACGTAGGAAGATTTTCTGCCATTGTTGAGATGAAAGACTTGACAGACGAAATTTTCAGCGACATTTTAAGAAACTCTAAGAATTCAGCGTATCGTCAGTATAAATCTATGCTTGACTACTTCTATAATGTAGAACTGGAAATAACCAAAGCCGGAGAAAAGAGCATCATCGAGCAAGCAAGAAAGTATAACACCGGTGCAAGAGGACTTCATAGATGTATTTCCAAAATACTCGAGAAGGTCGAAACAGATTTTATGCTAAGAGACGTAGAATGTAAGAAAGTCATAATTGACAAAAATAACGAAATAAGAATGGAGTAATAGAAAAAGAGGCCTAGTTGCCTCTTTTTTCTTTATTTTCTAGGAAAGTTCGAGCTATGAGTTAAAACTTTAACTTAGTACAAACCCGGTCTAATTAAAATTTAGCTGATGAAATCAGCGTTAAAAATTTTAATTAGTAGCTCGAACGACCGAAAGAAAACAAAAGTGTTTGTCTAAATCTTTGATTTAGCAACAAACAGTTTCACAGAGTGCAAAAAGTTCATTGATATTGTTGACCGAAGGTCAACATAGCGTGGACTTTAGTCCACTTTTTTTATTCCAAGGTAATATTATTTATTAAAATAAATAATAGCTGATGCTTTTACTTGACAGATATAGGAAAAAATTTCTATAATATTCATGTAATTTACATAGACTGGAAGTGAAAAATATTATAAAAGCACAAATAAAAGTGAAAGATAATTTGGTCAGTGTTATGAGAGTCGGAGATATAGATTATATTTCGTTAACAGATTTGGCACGATATAAAAATCCACTAGCTCCCGGAGATGTTATTATAAAATGGATGAGTAATAAAAGTTCTTTTGATTTCTACTGCTTATGGGAAGAACTTTCAAATTCTAATTTTAAACTAGCGGAATCCCGCGAGTTTAAAATCGATTCTGCAACACAATCTTTTACGATGAGCCCATCTAGATGGATTAAAGAAACAAATGCAATAGGGTTTATTTCTAAAAGAGGTAAATATGATGGAGGAACATTTGCACATCCAGATATAGCACTTGAATTCGCATCGTGGATAGAACCAGCATTTAAGCTATATTTAATAAAAGAATTCGAAAGATTAAAGCAAAATGAATGCTATCAGAATAAAATTGACTGGTCGGTAAGGCGAGAAATTGCGAAGACAAATTATAAAATACACACGGATAGCATAAGAGCAAATCTAGTTCCAACACTTACAGAAAAGCAAAAACTATATGTTTATGCGAATGAAGCAGATATTTTAAATGTTGCTTTATTCGGAATGACTGCAAAAGAGTGGAAAGATAAAAATCCTAATTTAGTTGGTAATATGCGCGATTATGCAAATGTTCTTCAACTAATTATTTTGGTAAATCTTGAAAACTTAAATGCACAAATGATAAAAAGTGGTTTAAAACAGCAAGAAAGATTAGAAAAATTAAATGTAATAGCTAAAGAACAATATACACTTTTGTGTGATAGTAATGGCATTAAAAAAATTGAATTACTAGATGATAAAAATGACAAGCTAAATCAATAAAAGAAAAAAAGAGGCCTAGCCTCTTTTTGCTTTTATTAAATTCTCCATAATAGAAATCGCGTTAGTAGCCGCACCCTTTCTTAAATTATCCGCAACAACCCACATATTAATTCCATTCATAACACTATAATCACGTCTAATTCTTCCAACAAAAACTTCATCATAGCCTTCTGCAAAAATCGGCATAGGATAAACATTTTCAGCCAAATTATCTTGGACAACAATTCCGGGAGCATTAGATAAAACATCAAAAACCTCATTCATCATAAAACTCTTTTCGAATTCAACATTTATAGACTCACTATGACCATGAAAAACAGGAACCCTTACAGTAGTAGCAGTAATTTGAATATTAAAATCATTTAATATTTTTTGAGTCTCGTTAACCATCTTCATTTCTTCCTTAGAATAACCATTTTCTAAAAAAGAATCTATATGAGGAATACAGTTTCCAAAAATCTGGTAAGGAAATTTCTCAGTAGTTTTTATTCCCTCAACTCCATTTTTCAAATCCATATAACCTTTAAGTCCTGCCCCGGACACAGCCTGGTAAGTAGAATACACAATACGCTTTATACGAAAAGCATCATGTAGAGGCTTAAGAGCCACAACAGCCTGGATAGTAGAGCAATTAGGATTAGCAATAATACCATGATTATTAAAAGCAGCCTCCATGTTAACCTCAGGCACAACTAAAGGAACATCCGCATCCATTCTCCAAGCACTACTATTATCTATAACGGTACAATTATGTGCAGCAGCAATTGGAGCATACTTTTTAGATATATCTCCACCGGCAGAAAATAAGGCAAAATCAAAACCGGAATCAAAAGAATTTTCATTTAACTCATTAAAAATATATTCTTTCCCCAAAAAAGTCACAGACTTACCGGCAGAACGAGCAGAAGAAAACAAAACGTATTCATCAATATGTAAATTCTTCTCCTCTAAAACTTTTAAAAACATTCTTCCAACCATACCACTTGCACCAACAATAGCAACACGCATAAAAACCTCCGTTCTGACAATAAATTGTCAACAAAAAATAATTAAATCTCCATAATTAAATAATATGAAAAGAAACGTAAAAAGGTTAACAAGTGACATTGATATAAAAATCCAAGTATAAATTTAGTCTCAAATACGAATAATTAACATAGGTGAAATTTATGTACACATTTAGAGAACTTGGAATTGTATTTTTAATCGGCGGAATAGGCTATGGAATAATGGAAATTTTATTTAGAGGATATACACATTGGAGTATGTTAGTAACAGGCGGAATATGCTTTTTTATATTTTATTTAATAAATTTTAGTCTTGAAACTCATAATTTACTTATAAGATGTATCTTTTCCACACTAATAATAACCACATTAGAATTTATAGTAGGTTATATAGTAAATATAGTGCTAAAATGGAATGTATGGGATTATTCGCATATGCCATATAACATAAAAGGGCAAATATGCCTAGGCTTCTCGGGAATATGGTTAATACTGGGAATACCAATGACAATTCTATCGGATAAACTCAGAGAAATTCTGTATTTTAGGTAATAAATTAGCCGTAACTGTTGCAAAGACAAAGCTTTTATGGTAACATAATAAGGTACGAATATCCACATATGAAAAAAGAGATTTTTTTCTCTTTTGAACGAACCAAATTTTTTAGGAGGTTTACTTATGAAACGTTCCCTTAAGGTCATTCTCGCGACACTTTCCGCAGTAGCCGGAGCCACAATGGTGCTCGTAGGTTTTTCCTATTGGCTCCAAAAGCAGCTTGACGAAGTCTTTGGTGACATCGATTGGGATGGGTTTGAAGAAGAAGAGAAAGGTATAGTACCTGAAATTGTAAAAAGTAAAAGTGAAGGAGATTAAGAAATGTTAGTAATTGCTCTTTTGACCTTCGTTGTAGTTTGCACTTGTGTTAGCGTCTTAGACGCTATATCTAAAGGTTGGCTCATGGATAAAGGCATAGGAACAATTAGATTGGTAGAAAAAATCTGTAAACTAACAGTAGCTTTAGCCATTATTACATTAATGGCATCAATATTAGCAGAAAAAATCTTATAGTCGGAACTTGGAGATAGATAGCTAAAAAGCTTTCTATCTCCTATTTTTTTTAATATACGAATAAAATTAAATATAAATAGGGTAAATGACGAAAAAACATTTGATGATATAACAAGAAAGCTAAAAAATTAGCGGAATGGAGGAAAAAATGAAGCGTCATTTAAGAGCATTAATACTTATGATGGTATTTGTATTTGGAATATTTAATTTGTGCAGTTTTGCAGACACAGAATATTCATTAACAGTTATTCAAAATGGAATGCGCATAACAACTAGAAAAGTTCCCGGTACAAATATAACGCTAAGTTCAAAATCAGATAAAATTACGGGTTGGATCGTTGAGGAAGGCGGAGTAACTGTTACAAATAACAGTTTCATAATGCCATCGGCAAACGTTTCTA
The DNA here is from genome assembly GCA_934500865.1 of uncultured Clostridia bacterium. Lineage (GTDB taxonomy): Bacteria > Bacillota > Clostridia > TANB77 > RGIG9151 > RGIG9151. The sequence continues at coordinate 14,073 of CAKSUD010000035.1, forward strand.
TTAGAGCAAACTATCAAAAAACAAATGTTGCCGTAAACGCACCGGTTCTAATCGACGGATTAACTCCAGTAAACTGGAACGGAAGTGCGTGGGAAACTACAACAGAGTCAAATTGGGATTATAACTATAACTCGGTAGCAGAAGCGACCCATAGTCTAGTCGCCGGAAACGGAGACGGAAAATGGGCAAACGCACAAACAGCCGACGGAAGTTTATATGTATGGATTCCAAGATATAGCTATAAGATAACAAGCGGAGAACATAAAAGCGGAAATTCATGGAATAGCTTAGATAATCCAGGAACGAATAAAATAGAAGTAAAATTTAGTAATGGAACAACAGACGATACGTCAGATAGCTATATAAAACACCCAGCGTTTACATTCGGAACAGACGAATTACAAGGAATATGGGTAGCTAAATACGAGGCAAGCCAAGGTAATACAACTAGTGAAACATCAGTGCCAACATCATCTACCTCAGTCGCTAAATCAATTCCTGGCGTAGCATCGTGGAGAAATATAACTGTAAGTAATATGTTCGATTATGCGTATAATACATATAGAAATGCAGACTCACATTTAATGAAGAATACTGAGTGGGGCGCAGTCGCATACTTAACAAACGCAATAGGAAGAATACCATATGTAAATAATAGTAGTACTTATATAATCGGAAATGCTGGAGGAAGCCAAGATGCAACTAGTGCCACAGGTACAACTAACGCATGGAATACAGCAAATGGCGTAAAGGCTTCTACTACTCATAACGTATATGGAATTTACGACATGTCCGGCGGAGCTTGGGAGTATGTATCTGCGTACTATAAGAACGGAAGTAATTCATATATAAATTCATTAACAAGTGCAGCAGATAAATACGTAGATAGGTATAATGGAACGTATACCTCGAGCAATAAAGGCGATGCAGTGTATGAAACGAGTAGCAGTAGTTCTGGCAGTAACGCTTGGGACGGAGATTCCTCGTATACAATTGACTCTAGTAACCCTATTTTTGCACGTGGTGGATATCCAGAGCTCTTCTTGGCTTCACGTGAAGGTATTTTCCATTTCCGTAGTCAGACCGGTAGCGCAGCCTCTGGAACTGGTTTCCGCGTGGTCCTTACCGGCGTACAACCTACCGCCTCTACAACATACACAATAACGTATAACCTAGACGGCGGAACGGTTACAGGAAACCCAACAAGTTATACGTCAAACGACACAATAACCCTAGTAAATCCGACTAAGGAAGGTTATACATTTACCGGTTGGACAGGAAGTAACGGCACAACACCAAGCACAACAGTAACAATAGCTAAGGGAAGTACGGGAAATAAGACATACACAGCGAACTGGACAATAAATACATATACTATAACAGCGACAGCCGGAGCAAATGGCACTATAACACCAAGCGGTACAATTACAGTATCTCATGGTTCAAATCAGACATTTAACATTGCGCCAAATGCAGGTTATGTGCTATCTGAATTAAAAATCGACGGAAACACAGTAACTACCGCTAGTTCGTAC
>CAKSUD010000036.1 GCA_934500865.1 uncultured Clostridia bacterium
GCTTGGACGGATATTTGGCTCCCCCGCTTTATGCGGCAAAATAATTATCCGTTTAAGCCTTGTTTATGGATAAATGCTGGCTTTTCCTGATATCCAACAAACTGAAATGAATGTGCCGTTTTTATATAAAGTGGCGCACAAAAAAATCCCCGTCGGGAGTTAATCCTAACGGGGATATATGCTTAAAATTCAAAACTAAAATACGGAGTGTGTAGTTTTGCTAGTACTATGCTGTATTTTTTATCAAACAGGCAGAAATTAATAGCTTTTTCTTTCCAAAGCGGCAATAAAGCGGCTAAAAGGGCCACTTTTTTGTTTTTCCAAAGTGGTGACAAACAGGCGAGAATTAGCATTTTTATTCCTTGCTAAACAGGGAAAATACAGGGAAATTATAGAAATACACTTATACTTTAAGTGTTTTTTATAAATCTGTCCAATACAAATACCCCAAATTCCCTAAAACGTGAACAGGGAACAAGCAGGGAAAGCCTTTATTTTTTAAGGGAATTATTTAACTTATATTTCCGCGCTCTTTTGGACGGGTCCGCTACCGCCACAAATCCTTGCCGTACCCACTTTTGCAGTAACTGCCCAGCCGTTCTGCCTGCAAAGTGAAACAGTTCTTCCACTCCTTTGGCCGTAATAAATTCGTTCATAAGTAAGTTTTGTACCTCTAAAACTGATAGTACGGCTTACGCGCTTATTTACGCCTACAACGCGCCCTGTGGGTACTTGCGTACTAATACCGTTATTATAATCTTTTTCGGCCTGTGTAAGGAAGATTTTAATGCCTAATTTCTGTAATGCCTGTCTGCCCGCTTGAATAATGCCGCCACTAACTACATAATCATTCGTAAGCGCGGATAATTTGGCCTTAGCATACGCACCTTTCCCAATACGGATAAGCACTTTATCGGCTACTAATTTACGCAAGGCGCGTAAAATCTGGTCATTATCTGTACAGTAAGTATAAAAGTCGGTCAGTACGAACGCGGTATCTTTAGAGCGTTGTACCTTTTTATAGATTTTTAAGATTAAACTCTTTCTTCTGTACATACATTTATCCTAAAATGCAAAAACACGACACTTATACTATACAGATAGTATAAATATTAGAGGCAAAAAAGTCAAGTGTAAAAAGAAGCAAGGGTGGTTTTTATATCGCGACGGTATGCTGTCGCGCGGATTTATTATTCTATATGTGCAGTACAAATTATATATAGGAGAAATCTATGCCGGAGACCAAATGCGAGTGCAATACATGTTGGCAGTTGTTTATTAACGCCACTCCTTTTCACTAAATAAGTTGTCCAACTTGAGGTGGCTGATATTTCGCAAGTGGTAGCTATGATTATGTCCAGTATTCATGGTGTCTGAATTCTCAAAGGCCGCTATCGTAAGGTGTTTTTAAAATATACTCGTCTATTTTAAATTTTTATGATTCCTATTAAAAAGCCAAAGTGTTGCAACTTGCTCAAAAAGTCTCCGCGCAAAGTGATTTTAAGGTCCGACAAGATAATCGTCAACATCAAAATTTGATATAGTTAAATTATAAATTTTCCTAATGTTGCATATGAATTTTAACTATCAAAACTTCCACTTAACTAAAAAGGAATAAGAAAAATATGAATGAATTTGGATTGTCCAAAGAACAAATAAAACAAACCTTAAATTTAATTATTGAACGGGGCCGATTTTCGTATGATTTACTAAAAGCTCATTTCGGCTCTTCGGCATATGCAGTGACAATATTAAGTTTTCTAGAAACCAACCGTTTTATTACTAAACCTTATGGTGCTGAACGTTGGGAAGTCAATTTTCCTAAAATAAAAAGATATTTAGCCACTATTAATTCATATAGCAATAGTAAAACAGAAAAAATAGAATTACCAACAACAATAAAAAAGGGTGGCCTAAAAAACATCCTTAATAAATTATATTTGGCCGATGCTAACTTTAATATTTTAAGTATACTGACCGCAGACTTGACAATTAGTGAAATTGATGAAAGTTTGGAACTTATTCAAATTGCAAAAACAAATTATAAAAATTTTATAAACCAGAGACAAAACTTATTAGAAAGGTCTTCAAGTTTAAACAAGAAAATAACCAAAGTAGAAAACAAAATAAATATTCAAAACCAAGCTATTGATTCCAAAGACTCACCTCTAACTAGCACTCTAATATTTTTTGTTATTCTTATCTTTTGCGGGGTAGGAGCCTTTTTGTATGGAATACCAATGCCAGTAGTTTTAGGGGTAATGCTGTGCCCTATCGTAATAGGGCTCTTTTTTCTACTTCCATTAGGTAAACAAAAAAAATTAGAACTCAAAAGATTACAAGAGGAAAATTTATGTCTAAAAAACGATTTGCAAACATTAGAAGATGAGCAAGAAGACCTCAATGAGGAAGAGAGCAAAATTGCTATCGCGTGTGGATTAGATGAAGGGGCCACCCCTGAATTAGTAAACGTTAGCAATGCAAGACTACTTGAACTGGAAAATATCCTTCAAAAAATGAAAAATATTTTAATAACAACCCCTAAAAATTCTAGTGAACAAATTCTAGCATTAGAACAATTATTATATTTGGTCAATAAGAAATATATTGAAGAAAAAATGCTATCTGAACAACAAAAAGCAACTACTTATGCCAAAGAACAAGCCGATTATGCTAGACAACAGGCGGACAGCGCACAAGAACAAGTGCAAGCTATAAAAGATTTAGAAACGGCCATCAATATCCAAACAGATATGCAATATTGGCAAGGACAAGAACACGGACAAAGCGCGGCTGATTTAGCGCATATTGCTAGTTTAAAACATTGGTATAATAAACACAAATAAACAATACTTGAATAATTAACCGCATATTTATGTCCCATTTTGATTGCTACGGTGACGCAATGCACCACTTGGCGACAAAATGTTTTATTGACAAATTAAGCGAGGGCGTCTAGTCTTTTATAAAACCCAACAAAAAACTGCCGTTTCTAGTAAAACCGTTACATTATCTGAAATTCTGCCACATTCAATAAAAACCCGCCATTAGACGGGTAATTGTTATTGTTTTGCCTTACTCTTAGGTGTAATTTGTCTCATATATACTTCGCAGGGCTGGTTATTGCCATGTATATTTTATCCATTTGTTTTTTATGCTGCGACGGGATGCTGTCGCGCGGGTTTATTATCCTATATGTGCAGTACAAATTATATATAGGAGAAATATATGCCGGAAACAAAATATGAATGCAATAAATGTCATCAAGTGTTTGTGTTTGCAAACCCGACGTTGAACACCAAATGTCCTTCCTGCGGGGGCTTTTTAAGCCGTAAGTATTAACCTCTCGGCCCAGTAACCCCAGTCATCACGGTGGCTGGGGTGAGGATTTCTTATGTGGAATTATATTGAAAAAATAGACTGGTGCAAGGTGTATCATCATTTTTTAGGGATGAAGCATAAAGCGTTGGAAATTCAGGTGGCCTATTTCGGTACGGATTTTTTTGATATATCCTATTCTTGGCGCCGAAGGCAAGACCACGTTGGCATCAGTTTGGAAATTACACTTTTGGGTGTACTTTGTGCCATTTCTATTTATGATTATCGCCATTGGAACGAGGTTGAAAACCGTTTTTATTTGGAGGACGAGCCGGAACTGGCTTGTATCGGCTCTAATGGTTATACAGAAGAAGAGTATTTTGATGCCCTAAAAAGGTGCGCCCAAAAGCATTGTTTGGATGAGGATTATTTGCCCCGTTGCGAGGCCGCTTTTGCGGAACACCAATTAGAGTGTGCTTGTCAACAAGCTTTGTACGAAAAATGGGAAAAAGAGGACTCAAAACCCTTTCAACCCAAACACCCGATAAACTGGGCAAATGTAAAATATGCCAAACAAGGGAAAAAGTATAAGAAATACGCCGTTCAGTGCGTGTCCGCGAGCGAAATAGAAATAACGGAGTACCGCTACAAATACCGTCTACCCGTAAAAGATGTTGCTAGTTTGTTTGATTTGTATGATAACAAAGGTCGTTTAGTGAGCCGCGCGGAGGAATATAAAGAGGAAGAATATGGAGTTTGAATCTATTAGGGGAAAATTTAAGCATTTTTACAATCTTATCCATACTTGCGGTGGCCCGCAGGGGATGATTGATAAGGGTATCCCGTGGGAAAAAGTGGCGTGGGGCAGCACATTTAACAATGACGGTGTTTATTTTGAAATTTACTCCAAAAAAGATGAAAAAGGCGAATTGCACTTGTTTGCCAAAAACGGCGACGAACTCATAGAGCGTACCAAGCGGGATTTGGCCTACTCGTGCGATTTGTACGACAAAGACGGCAAACTCCTTAGCATTATGTTTTGGGCCTTTTGATGTGCTATCATAAATTTAAGAGGTCTTTATGAATTTATCCAAATCCCAATATACCAAATACCGCAGTTGCGTGCGGCGCCTGTGGCTGTACCGCAATAAAAAAGAGGTTTTGACTCCGCCTGACAAAGCCCTGCAAAAGATTTTTGACCGCGGACATTTAATCGGCGAACTGGCCTGGAAGCGTTTCCCCGGTGGAGTTCTGGTGGAAAACGGCTGGCAAAATCCGCAAGCCGCTCTAAAACGCACGCAAGAACTGATGGCGCAAGGGGTTCCCGCCATTTACGAGGCCGCTTTTTCCTATAACGGTATTTTAGTATTTGTGGATATTTTGGAGAAAACCCCTACCGGGTGGAATTTGGTGGAAGTGAAAAGCAGCGGGCGCAAAATAGACCCTATTTATGTAGATGATATTTCTTTCCAACGCTATGTCCTTTCGCGGTGCGGAGTACGGCCGGAGCATTGTTATTTAATGCACCTCAATAGCGACTATTTTATGGAAACGGATACGCCGGATTTGGAAAAACTTTTCTTGTTAACGCCCATGGATAGCGAATTGTTCCCGAATGAATTTATAGAAGAGAATTTGGAAACTATCCAAAAGATGTTGGCTGGACCGGAGCCGGAAGTGGAGTTGGATAAGACCCGTTGCAAAGAGTGTGAGGGGCGGGCCTATTGTTGGCGGGATATTCCGCAAGATTCTGTTTTTGATATTATGAAAAGCCAGAAAGCGCGGGAATATATGGCCTTGGGTATGATAAAAATAACCGATTTGCCACCAAACAGTTTTAAAAATGACAAAATAAACCATTGGATAGAGGTCCTGCGTTCGGGCGCGCCATATATCAACCGTGCGGCGGTGGCCTCTTGGCTTAATAAACTAAATTATCCCTTGTATTATTTGGACTTTGAAACCACCCAGCCCGCCGTACCGCTGTGGAAATACTCGCGGCCCTATCAGCAAATACCGTTCCAGTTTTCCTTGCACGTTCAGCGCAAGCCAAACGGAGAGTTTGAGCATTACGAATACCTTTCCACGGGTAAACAGGACCCGCGTATCGGGTGCGTGGCGGCACTACTTAAATATATTGGCAAAAGTGGCACAATTCTAGCCCACAATGCGGCCTTTGAAAAGGAGCGAATAAAGGAAATGGCGCGCGATTTGCCTATGCCGGAGAAGTATGCACAACGGCTTGTGGATATGGAGTCTCGCTTTATGGATACGGGCGACCCGTTTAAGGCGGATTATTTGCACCCCAAAATGCACGGCAGCTGGTCAATCAAAAAGGTTTTGCCCGCGCTAGTGCCGGATATGACTTACGAAGGCATGGCGGTTGCCAACGGTGGCGATGCTATGGACGCTTTTGACGTGTTATATGCCCAATCCTTACCGCCACAAGAATTGGAAACCTTGCGTAAAAACTTGCTTAAATATTGCGAGCAAGACACTTGGTCAATGGTCAAATTGGTGGATGCATTAAGGGACAGCGTGCAATAGGCTGTATAATGCTATACTAAATTCAGGTAGGCCCACTTATTTTGCTTCCCCTGGCCGCTCTTCGCTTACTGATAAGGAGAAAATAATGATATTAAAAACCTATGGTGAAAGGTGTTCTCATTTGTCCCAATTTAGTTTAGTGGGTAAGGATGAATTGGCTCTTGCAAAAATTTTTGCATTTGTATTAAGTAAAGATAAGGAAATTTTTGCAAGTTTTTTGAAAATATGTGGAATAAATGTAGTTGTTACAAATAAATTGTATCTTAATTCCTCTATTAAATTAGAAACATCATACGATGTCGGTAGAACCGATATAGAAATTGACTTGGGAGGAAAAGAACATATTATTATAGAAACAAAGATAAATAATAATAAGGCCCAAGAAGAACAACTGGATAGATATCAAAGCATCAATAGTAATTATCACATTGTATTAATTACTTCTAAAAGAGAACTATCTAAATATACAAACATTACTTGGGATTTGCTTTTGTCGGAATTAAATAAAAATTCTAAAAAAACAAATTTGTTCAAAGAATTTTATGGCTTTTATCAATATGAATACTATAGGAGAGAAAATATGCAGGAAATTTTAATACAAGATTTGGCTATGCAAACTGAAGTAGAAAGATATAAGAAAGGCTGTATTTATAAAGGGCATTTGCAGTCTTCCTATCCTTTGTATTTTGCTCCATATTTTGCCAGGAAATCGGGGGAACAAGAAGGTATAACAACCATTTCCAAGGTTTTATTTATTATGCAAACATCGCCAAAAGAATTGACGCAAGCATTACAAGAAAAAGGATTATGTGAAGAACTAAAAAAATACGCAAATGAAAGTATTGTGCCTAGCCAAGGACAAGTTTTACTTGAAAGATGGACCAAGGGGATCCAAATTCCCAGTGAAAATAAAGACGAACAATGTACCTATTATTTTTTGGATTTTCCCCAAGAATTGCCATTTCCTCTTTTAAAAGATAAGAATGGTGGAAAGGGATGGATATCAAAAATGATCCCAATAAATCGCACCATATCTTTTGATATCCTTTTTAGTCAAATAAAAAAACAAAGTGTTAAATAACCCCTTAAAAAGCCCCTTGTTATTATAGCAAGGGGCTTTTAGCATAGTTTGCTTTGCAAGTTATTTTATGTTTGTTTTCTGTTCTTGTCCCTTTGTTTTGCTTAAAATATAATTGCGCTTAAATTGGTGAACTTTATTTTGCGGGTTTAGTTCAACGGCCTTATTAATGTGGCGTAAAGCCAACTCCCATTGGTCCATATTGACGTAAATACCCGCTAAAAAGGCGTAGCCCTCATCAGGGGCGGGATTAATTTTTTCAAACACTTGCAGGGCCTTATCTACTTCGTGGTTTTCACCTAACAAAAAGGCTAAATACCACCCCAATGTTTCCCCATAGCCGCCAATGGCTTTAATTCCGTTATGTAGCGTTTCAATGGCCGCGGGCAACTTGTCCATTTCGTAATAAATAAAGGCCATTTCTCCATACGCCCACTCATCTTTGGGGTCTTCTTTTATAGCGATTTTCGCATTCTTTAACGCTTTGGGATAGTCCCGCCCAATGCGGTATGTGTGCGCAAGGTTGTGGCGCATTTCTTTCAGTTGCAACTTTTTGTAGCCATATTCGCCATTTTCTTGGGCGGCTGCTAACATATACCGCATAGTCATTGCTTCTTCAAACCGCACTGCGGGAGTCTGTGTGTCGCTTAGACCTTGTAAATACAAACTAAAAAAATGGCGCGCATCGGGTGTTTTGTTTTGGTAGTGTTCTTTGGCGTTTTTAGCGGTTTTGTCCTGTTGAGCCTTTTTATCTTTGGAAAAATTATAAACCTCTTGCTGCACAGAGGAAAGCAAATCAAAGGCTTTATCGTTAAATTTAAATAAAGACAGCATTGTCTTGTAAAACTCGTCCGCGTTTTGTGGAGTTACCTGAAATTTACCCAAATGAAAGGGAATAGTTAAACGATAATTTCCATTGGTGTTAACGGGTTTATAGATAGGGAACCCTGCCTCTTCCAGCACTTTCAAATCCCGCTGAATCGTGCGTTTGTTTACATTGCAATCCCGCGCGGCATCGTCCAAGTTTAGCACGCCGGAATCTAGCAGCAGCATTAAACGCACTAGGCGGCAGATACGCTGGTCTTTTTCCGGTTTACCGGATTTATTTGCCTTTTTCGGCAGTTTTGAAAAATCTTTTTTTGTCTTCATAAATACTCCCCTTGAATAAGTGCTTAACCCTTCTTTTATTATAGTTTATTCCTTTGTTATGACGGCATATTGTCGTACCATAAAAAATTTAATGCCTGACAATATGCTGTCGCTAGACCTTGGTATTTTGTAAATGGGAGGAATATATGAATTTAGTAAATGCGGTGGAAACGGGGAGTATCCGACAAGTAAAAAAATGTTTGGCTAATGGCGCAGATGTAAATAAGCCCAATAAGTACGGGGAAACCCCTTTGGAACGGGCCTACTGTAATAACGACGGGAAATTAGTTCGTTTTTTGTTAAAAAGTGGGGCAGAAATTGTAGGGCCCTGGCTTGGTGGGCTTATCAGTCAGAACCAAAACGCCGCTATTTTAAAACAATTACTGGAAGCTGGGTTGGACCCAAACGGAGATTATATTTCGGAGCAAACTCTGCTGACATACGCTATACGGCGTGGCTGTACGCGTGTAGTATCGTGCTTGCTAGATGCGGGAGCAAACCCCAATATGCACGAGCCAGGTGAGTTGGGCGGAACGCCCATAATGTTTGCCGCTTATTATAACCGCGTGTATATACTGGAAAAATTATTTGCTTATGGGACGGATGTAAATATGGTGGACTATGTGGGGTTTAATGCCTTGTTTTATGCGAATATGGGCTATGGCACAATGCCGGTGTGTCGGTGGCTCGTGGAACACGGGATAAATGTGAATCAACGCGGCAAAAATGGCGTGTCCGTTTTGACGCAGTTTGGCGACCCGCGCCAATCGGGCCGCAAACTAACTAATGTGGAAAAATACCTTATTACTCACGGAGCCACTTATTAAGACGTTATTTGAGGATTATAAATGGATAACTTTAATCATATTGTTGCTTGGATACCCCATACTGGGATGTTTCTGCCGAATGTGGACAAAAGTCCAAAATTTGCCACCTTGCGGGAAAATGCCTTGCTTTTAGCGGATGAACAGGTGGATACTCTTTATCCTTTTCTTCCCAATAAAATCACGAGTGATTATTCCCGCTTTGTGGTAGATTTAGAACGCTACTTGGACGATTTCAAGGAAGAAATGGTACTGCGCGGTATGGGGTGTTTGTATAACCGCTTGATAGACGGAACGCCCTTTGACAGAGCGGTGTTTGGGGAAAGTGCGTATTATACCCAGTACTATAAACATAAGCATTTACAATTAAAGCAGGCTATTGAAAATATTGGCGATGGGGCGGTTCTGCTTGATTTGCACAGTTTTAATCCGCTCCCTCTTGCGTGTGATATAGATACCAGACCGGACCGACCGGATATATGCTTGGGGTTTAACAATGGCCCGACTAAACCAGATGATACTATTTTGCGTCGCGTAAAGGATACTTTTGCAGAAAGTGGGTTCAAGGTAGCATTTAACGCCCCTTTTACTGAGGCGATGACCGCGGATACCCAGACCAAATATAAGTCCTTAATGATAGAAATCAATAAAAAGTGCTACTTGGGAGGGTATATTCAACCACAAGATATTGTGCGTTTGGTACACATCTTGCGTAGGGCAATTTCGTTTTTGTAAAAATACCACGCTTCCCGATGTGGTTATGCATGAGAACCGTACTGCTGGTTATATGGCGACATAGTGCTGTCGCAATAGTTTATTATCCTATAAGTAATCTAACAAGAAAGAAGCCTAAATCTAGTTTCTTGCAGGATCGTTCCGCCGCCACACGCTTGTGGAAAGTGTCTAGCGTGAACAAAATGCTTATTTGGATGAAGTTGCACCCATATTCGTTTAGCGCCGTTAAAGAAATGTTGGAAACAGAACAGAAACTTAAACACAATGCTTATGGAAACGGCATTGGGTTTCGGACAAATTAAAGGAGAAAACAGATGATAACTATGCAGGAATTAACGCAACGTTTTAAACCTATTTTAAACAGGACGATAGATACGAAAGAACCTACTGAAAACGGTATTAAAATACCTTATAAAAATATAGCCAGAGTTTGTATTGAATTTGCTCCGGGGGAGAGTTATAGTTTCTTTGGCAGTGCAAAAGAATGTGCCTTATCGCTTTGGCGAATTAATTTAATGTGGCAACTTGCCAAAAAGGGTGTTCCTATCCATGTTTTAAGTGGCGGGCAAGAGTTTCATAAAGATTTTTATGATTTACTATGCTTGGAAACAGACGTTCCCGGGTGGCACTTAGAAAATGGTAGGCTGCAAGCAAAAGAATATCAGGACCTTTCTGACGCGTTACCGACGGTAGAAAATTATCCAATTACTTGGCATACGGATGATGTGGTTGATTCTGCCGATGTGCCTGCCGTCTGTTTCAAGACAATCACTTTGAAAGAATGGCAAGCAGGGGAAGCGATTATTTTGGCATCAGAAGTGCAAAACCAAGGGATGGTATTATTTTTATTTGTAAATCTGCCGGAAAATATGCCTGTAAGTTGGCTTAGCCTTTATACGCGTGATCATATCGTTATGTTAGAAGACCAGAGCACTTATGTGGGATTGCTACAATTTGTTGCAAGAGAGAGTTTTGATTTGCGCGCCCATAGAAAGGACTTATGCATTACGCTAAATAAGACAAATTTCCTAAGCAAAGATTCTTGTTATTTTGATTTTGAGAGAGAAATGGGAAAAATTACCGAACTGGCATAAGAATAGGAAAAAAGGGAGAGTTTTACTCTCCCTTTTTGCTACCCTCTTGCGGTACAACTCGGTACCGTTTGCGGGTGCCGTAGGTGCGTAAGAGTTGATAATAGTCCAAGGCGTTGTTGGTGGCGATATGTTCGCGGCAATTATAGCAATAAAACTTAATTACGTGTCTGCCGGAAAGGGGCGAGGCAATACACGAATAGGGCCTAAGTGCTGTTTTTTGACAACGCGGACAAATGGCTTGGGGAAAGTCATTCTGGGGCGGTTCGTAGGAGCCCAGCCAACAGATTCCAAGTTGTATAGAGTACCTATCAATATTCTTTCCATCCTTTTCCAAAATGCCAGGGTATAATTCCCCAAAATGATAGGATTTTCTAAATAACGAAAATAGTTTCAAACGCTTTTTATCCTGCTCAATGGTAAGGGCCGCGGATAAATCTTTGGTATAAATAGTTTTACAATTGCTCATAGCATAATCTCGGCTGGACATATACCAACTCCAAACTTCAGGAGTAATATCAGAGCAACTCGTGAAACTGCGTTCAGCAATAAGGAATGTTGAAACGATAACTTGTATATTATGTTTTGTTAGAGATTTTAGAAATAAAGCCAATTTATCTTGTTCCGTTTTATTAAGGCTTGTTAATTCTAACCCAGCCAGTAGCACACAAAATAAATTGGGGTGCAAACGGTGGTAACTCATCAATAACTCGTGTGGCCTAGCCCTAATAAACTCCAAGATGTCATATTCTTGCAAGTATAAGATTTCCCGTTCTGGATATTTTTCACTTAAATTGTGATATAACTGCGCTAAAATCAGCCCTCCACTAATTTCATCTCCATTGAGGATAAAACTGTTATATAGCGGATCTGCGGGGTGTGCTATAATGTGTTGTAAACAACGCATTAAGTCAGGGTCATTAACAACAAAGTTTGAGGTCATATAAATACTCCATAAGGTAAATTCCACAGGAGTATAATAAGAAAACCCATTATAAAAATGACCTTTGAACAGAAGCCATCTTTCAAGCATTAGCACCTTGCCTAGGCAGGTTGCTGTGTAGTCCTTGGGCTTGCCCCTCGTACACTCTCTATGGTAATTATAGTCTAGTAAAAGCAAACGACGACGTATTGTCGTACTTTTTATTGTTTAGGGTTCTGGGCGGGAGCAAACATTAGGCCTGTTTTGTCTAAATCCTCGCTCCACGAATAACCCGATATAAGAATATCCTTACAGTTCTCTTTTGTTTGGGCTGACTTATATAGCAAAGTATGAAAAAACTGTTTTAAGTATTTTTCTGCTTTTTCATAGTATTCCGGATGCTCTTGTGCAAGGGAGCTTAAGAAACTTATATCCTTTTGTTCGGTAAGATATAAGTGTAAACAATCAATGTAGCATTTTTTTATTTTGCACTGAAATTCTTCTGGGAATCTAATTCCTTTTAGGCGGTGCCCAAAGTTTTTTCGGAAATAATCCGTAGTAATTCTTCTTTTGGAAGAAATATATTTGAAGAGAAAAACTTCAAGCTTTTCTCTCTTCTGCTGTTCGTTTAACTCCGTTTTAGGCGCTGGTGCCATATCGTTTAAAATTATCTTCATAATTAGTTTCCTTGTGATTAAAATTGGGGTATATATAGTGTATTTAAATGGTCCGACAAGGTGTTGTCGCATTATTTTTATATTCTGTAAAAAAGGAGAAAACGATGACAGAATATAAATCTATTGAAGCGTGGAAGCGCAGTTGTGAGGACGAAGCAGTCCAATTGGAGGCTCTTTTTGATTCTTTATACGCGGCGGGTAAGGTTTCGGAAAAGGATGTAGAGGGGCTGTTAACCGATCCTTATCAATTAAGTAAAGGGTATCTATTGCCTAGGCGGGAAGCCGCGTGCCTGTTCTTGCGTGAAAATTGGGATAATGAGTCCTTTTGGAAGAAAATGAATTGTTATCACAATAGTCCGATTGATTTGGCTAATCAAATTTATGGGCGCACTAGGCAGGCCGGCATTGGCACGGTTACTTACACTTGTACGGGCGTTGCGGTTATTACGGGCGACATTGTATGTATGGGCAAAATGGACGGAGAAGAATATATAACTAATCCTGCGCAGGGCGCGCCCCGCCAATTTGTGGATGCACTAACGCCCCAGGATATTTTGATGTTTTTGATTAAGTACGGTGCGTGGCTCAAGGACCCGCTTTTGATGTTTGGTGTATGGCGTACTTATCCTGTAAGTGGTGCCGCGGATTACGGGCCTTGGATGATGTGTTTATGTCACCATTTAGGTCTGGGCGCGCGCCAATCTTATTACGAATATGCTTTTGATGCCGGGCTAGATGCTATTGACTATATTGGTACTGAATTTTAACTTGACTTCTAGGCCTAGAAGAAGCGGTAATGTGTATAGGAGAGAATATGCCAAACTATACACATTTAACCGCACGGGAATTAGAACAAAAATGGCTGGAGTTAATAGGCCGTTCTGTGCCGCCAATCGGGCGAAGTTTAATTATTAAATACCTGTTATGGTATGAACAAGCCAAGCGTGAGAAAATCTCTCCGCTTGGCTTGTTTCGTGAAGTGGCCCAAGCAGCCAAAACGACCGATAAACACCCCAAAGCCACATTAGAGATAGGCTCTAAACTAATCCGTTCCTATCAAGGGCTTAAATACGAAGTAGAAATCGTCCCACAAGGGTATCTATACAATAATAATCTCTATAAAAGCCTGTCAGGGGTAGCCAAAGCTATTACAGGTAAGAGTTGGAACGGAAATGTATTCTTTGGAGTGAAGAAATGAGTGATAAGAAAATACGTTGCGCTATCTATACGCGCAAATCAACGGAAGAAGGCTTAGAGCAAGAGTTTAATAGTTTGCAAGCCCAACGTGAAGCGTGCGAGGCATACATTAAGAGCCAAAAGCACGAGAACTGGCATTTATTAACTACGGAGTATGATGATGGTGGGTATTCAGGCGGCAATATGGAAAGGCCGGCCCTAAAACGACTACTCCAAGATGTTCAAAACGGACTTGTTGATATCATAGTTGTCTATAAGATAGACCGCTTAACCCGCAGTTTAATGGATTTTAGCAAGATAGTAGAAATACTAGATAAGCACAATGTCTCGTTTGTATCTATTACCCAACACTTTAATACGACTACTAGTATGGGTAGGTTAACCCTCAATATGTTATTATCCTTTGCCCAATTTGAGCGGGAAGTGACGGGAGAGCGCATAAGGGATAAGATTAGTGCTAGCAAGAAAAAAGGTATGTGGATGGGTGGCAAACCGCCATTGGGGTATTACCGCAAAGATAAAAAGATATATCCGGATGAAGAAAAAGCCATACTTATCAATAATATCTTTAAGAAATATATAGAACTCAAAAGCACCACTCTCTTAAAAGACTGGCTCAAAGAACAAGGGCGAAATATATCAGTAGGCAATTTGAATTATATTTTACGCAATAAAGCCTATATCGGCCTAGTTGGGCATAAAGGGACATGGTATCAGGGGGAACATCAGGGCATCATAGATATATCTTTGTTTGAACAAGCGCAAGCGGTAATGGTTGCTAATCATATCAACCGCCAACATTATGATCCTAAAAAGAGCCTTTTATCCGGCAAACTATATGATGACAAAGGCAACGCTATGAGCCCTAGTTGGAGTACGGGTTGTAGTGGGAAAACATACCGATATTATGTGAGCCAAGCCATTATCCGCAAAGAGCCAAGCAAATTAGGTAAAATAAGCAAAGTATCTCTATCGCAACTGGAAAGCTTTATAGATAGTTGGTTTGAGCAATTTTTACGCGAAAAGGCCAAAATACATTCATATATCCAACATTTTGAAGTTAATAAACAAAAGAAAATCCTCAAACTTTTATCTTCCTATACCATAACCCGGAGCATAGAAAAAGCATTAATTAAGCGCGTCCAATTAAACCCAAACGAAGTAGAAATTACTCTGCATGTGGAACAAGTAGTAGAACTATTCAACGCTATTTATGAAAACCGGGAAATGCACCAACTCAAAACCGAAGAATTGAAGACCGAAAATGTCTATACAGAGCCGTATCATATCGGTACAATAGCCAACAGAGAAAAGATAATTGTTGGACAGTTTGTAGAGCCGAAGAAACGTTCTAATACTGAGCTTATCAAAATCTTAAATCAGGCGTACACATGGCACCAAGATGTAATCAATGGTGCAAGTACGCAAGGCATAGCCAAGCGGGATAAGGTATGTGTGCAATATGTTCGCCGGATCCTCAATTTAAGTTTTTTGTCCCCTAAAATCGTACGGGCTATCCTAAACGGCACCCAACCAGCCGATTGCACACTCAAAAAATTGCTCTCTATTAAATCTTCAAATTGGAAAGAGCAAGAGCAACTTTTTCACAAATAATCGCAAGTGCGCGACGTCCTACCTAGCCCTGTCAGCATAAAAATAAAAGGTTTTGCAGAATTCCCAAAAACCTGCCCAAAACCGCATGCTGAAAGTCGCGCATAAAAAAATCCCCGTCGGACAAATCGTCAAACGGGGATATATGCTTAAAATTCAAAACTAAAATACGGAGTCGACGAGATTCGAACTCGCGGTCTCTGCCTTGACAGGGCAGCGTGTTAACCAGG
>CAKSUD010000037.1 GCA_934500865.1 uncultured Clostridia bacterium
AGATGTAATAACAAAAATATGCATACTACTTGCTATTGCTGTTCTTATATTGGTTGGACTTATAAATATGATGGTAGTCTCAATAAGTGAGATAAAAAATGCAAAGCAACAAATATATAATACTAGTATGCCTAAAGCTTCCTCTACACAACCAAAAGTAGAGGCACCAGTAAAATCACCTCAAAATAATGCAGAGAAATTTAATTCGGCTGATTTTGAAGATAAGAAAGCAAATTTACAAGAAGAATTAGGCAAGATAGAATTTGATGAAGAAAAGCTGAATGAATTACTAAATGAATTTGTGAAAGCATTAGAAGAATATAAGGCTTCAGTAACAAATTAACTTAATATTAAAATGTGTGTAATTGTTTTGTAACAATAATGATGTATTATGGTATGGGAAGGAATGAGTTTTATGAAAAAAGTATTTATTATATTATTATTTTTAATAATGTTTTCCATAAACGATACATCGTTTGCTTTTTATGAGAGTTTACCTAAAGACATAGGTAGTAATTCTAGTATAATGGAAATTGTTAATCCAGAGGAAAAAGACAGCATTAATTACTCTGATTCATATGTTATTTCTTGTACTGCTGAGCCGGGAACGGAGATAACATTATATGAGAGATACGATGATACTTTATATGTACCTATGATGTTAGATAATGAGGCAATAACGAGTGTTGTTGGAGATTCTGGGTTGTTTCTGTTCACATTAACGTTTAAGCCTAATAGCAAAAACAGAATTATGTTTTTTGCACAAAACGGAACAAAGTACCAAACAGAATTTAGGACAATATCCATAAAAGAGAAGGAAGAAGAAGAGACTATCGAATATAAAGTTATGAATATAAGAGATTTTGTAGTTACAAAGCCTTAATATGGAGATAAATAAAAAATATGCGCGTAGTTGAAAATTTAAAGTCAATGATTTTGACTGCATTAATAATATCTAGTTTGGTTTTGACAGGAAGTCTGTGGTTTGATAATTACCAGGGACTTTCTTTTGCTATCTCTAAAATTCCAGATTTCTTTTTAAATGAGATAGACCAAGAGGAATATTCTAAGATTTATGAAGAAATAATTTTGCCATACAAAGTTACTGTTATTAATCCGGACGAAAATAAATGGATTGCATATAGTTCTGATAAAATGAATCAAGATGCTTGGAATATACTTAAAAATAGAATTTCTAATTTGTCACAGGATACAGAGATAATCACCGGTAAAATTAAGGAATGGGACGATTTAATTAATAGAAAGTCAATAATACTTGAATTTGGTGGGCCGATTGATGAAGAAGTTTTAGCTTTGGCTATTCCTAATTTGCCTAAAAATACAGAAGCCTTTAAAAATGTTGAGATGTTTTCCATTACTAAGTCTTTAGCCGGTAACACAATTTATATAATGCAAAATGATAAGGGCGTAAGAAGTTTATATAAAGTATTATTAAAAGGTGAAGATGATGAAATAAAGACTTTTATGCAAAGCTGTGAAAATATGAAAGCAGATGTAAAGTATGTTACACTTGAGACTCTAGGAATTAGTAAGTTTTATAATAATAAAAGCATTATAGGTTCTAAAAATGTTTTGTTCCCGATTACTAATCAAAAAGACAAGCGTGATATGGTTACAAAAATTAATGTTAAAAAACATTTTAATACTGAAGACGAATATTCTATGGGGAAGTTTGTAACAGACATTTTTAATAATACTGATTTTGCAAAGTTTGTTACAAATGATAATGGAAAAATATATATAAATGATGATAAAAGTTCAATAAAGCTAGAGAACGATGGAATTGTTGAATACATTAATAATGCAAAAGTTAGTGAGGACGATTCTTCAACTAGTAAAGATTTTAATGTTGCATTAGACTTTATTAATAATATGAAGGTATTTGAAAACTTCTTTTTACTAAGCGCGGTAGAGAATGAAGGTACATATACTTTTGATTTCTATGTAGCGACTGACGGAGTTATGGCTGGATTCTCTAAACCAATTATAGAAGAAAATAGATATGCAATAATGGAAGTAAAGGTACAAAATGGCGAAATTCGTTATTTTAAGGGCAAACTTATAGATATAGAAGTGACTAATCAAAAAGCTTATGTTTCTAAAATTACTCATAATATTTTAGACAATTTACTAAAAGAAGTGGAGAACAGTAGCAAGATAAATATATCTGAATTGGAACTTATTTATGATGTCACAAATGAAGGAAGCTATTATCCTGCTTGGATAACGGAATATAATTTGAATAAAGAAGAAAGTGGAATTAGCATTATATCTGTAACTAATAAGTGATAGGAGATGAGTCTTTCGTGGAATGGAAATGGGTAAAAAGTTTTCTTATTTTAGTTTTTATAATATTGAATTGCTTTTTGGGGTATAAAGTTTACCAGCGAAACCAAGCTGTTACAGTTAATGCTGAAAGTATAGAATCGATACGTTCGATATTAGATGCTAGAAATATAAAATGTGATTTTGATTTGGCTAAAGTGGAGACTAGGGGATATATGAGAAAGATAAGCATAAGCAATAGTGAAAATATTGAACCTAAGTTTATTTTCATAAGTGAAATCATAAATGATAAAGATATATATATAGGTAGAAATAGAAGTGTATTATCATTTCCTATAATTTTAACTAATTTTATAAGAGATATGAAATTTGAAAATATAACAATAAAAGAAATTGTTTTGGGATACTATCCGGAAATGAGCCAAATAGATAAAACAGTATTATCCGGAGAGGCTATACCGGCTTGGAGGATAGTGTTAGAAGATGGAACTGAGTATATATATAATGCATATTTAGGAGAACAAATGAATAAAATGCATTAAAAAAGAATTCTGAATTAGCAGAATTCTTTTTTTAATGGTTATGCTTTTTTCATTTCACTTAAGCAAGAAGCACAAATGTTTTTACCTTTGAAATTAACGATATCTTTTGCATTTCCGCAGAAGATGCAATCTGGCTCATATTTTTTAAGTATTACTGTGTTTCCATCAACATAAATTTCTAATGCATCTTTTTCTTCAATATTAAGATTACGTCTTAATTCGATAGGTAAAACAACACGACCTAATTCGTCAACTTTTCTAACTATACCTGTAGATTTCATATTAATTCCTCCCTTTTAACTAGACAATATTATCATAAATGGGAAATAAAGTCAATATGTATTATGCTAATTATTATTATTTTTTATATTGAAGAATTGGTCGAAATTTGTTACACTTAAATAGTGAGGGAGGTGATTTTTTTGGCTATCGTTTGGCTAATTATTGCTGCAATTATGCTTATTGGTGAGTTTATATGCCCTATATTTTTTATGTTTTGGTTTGCAATTGGCGCGTTAGTAGCTTTGGCTACAACACTTGTAACCTCCAACATTACAGTTCAAATAGTAGTTTTCTTAGTGGTTTCTGTTATTTTGACTATTTTTATAAAACCACTTACAACTAAACTTTTTAAGAATGAGACAAAAGATGAACTAAATATGAACGGAATAATAGGAAAAACAGCTAAAGTTATTGAAACTATTGATAATATAAACGGAAAAGGAAGAGTAAAAATTAATGGTGAAATATGGACAGCAGTAAATGAAAATGAAAGTGAAATAATTTCGCCTGATGAACTTGTTAATATTATTAAAGTTGATGGTGTAAAGCTCATTGTAAAAAAGGTGGACTAAAGTCCATAGAAAAAATAATTAAAGGAGAGAATGGATATGGAACAAGTAGTAATTTGGACAATTATTATAATTGCTGTCCTTTGGATTGTTCTTCATAAGTCTGTAAAGATAGTAAGAACATCTGAAGTGCAAATCGTTGAGAAGTTTGGTAAGTATAGTCGTACTTTAACAGCGGGACTTAATTTTATTAATCCTATAACTGATAGAGTGTCTCAAATTGTAGATTTAAAACAACAGATTATGGATGTACCTCCTCAAGGTGTTATTACAAAGGATAATGTTACTATTAGAATTGACACGGTAGTTTTCTATAAGGTTACAGACCCTGAGAAAGCTGTTTACCAAATTGGTTCTAACTTACGTACAGGTATTGCAAACATTGCGATAACAACTATAAGAGATATTATTGGTAAAATGGACTTGGATGATACTTTCTGTTCAAGAGATATGATTAATGACCAATTAAGACAAATCTTAGATGAAGCTACTGACCAATGGGGATGTAAAGTTGAAAGAGTTGAAGTAAAAGATATTACTCCTCCACCGGATATTAGAGATGCGATGGAAAAACAAATGAATGCTGAAAGAACTAAGAGAGCTAAAATTCTTGATGCTGAGGGTGAAAGACAAAGTTCAATTACTCGTGCAGAAGGTGAAAAGGAAGCTCAAATCTTAAGGGCGGAAGCTGAAAAGCAATCTAATATTCGCCGTGCTGAAGGTGTTAAAGAAGCTAAGATACTAGAAGCTACTGGTGAATCAGAAGCGATTCGTCAAATTGCTGAAGCGAAGGCTAGAGAAATAGAGCTAGTTTATGGAGCAATAAGGGATGCTAAACCAGATGAAAAGCTTGTTGCTATTAAGTCTTTAGAGGCACTTGAAAAAGTTGCTGACGGTCAAGCAAACAAAGTATTTATTCCATTTGATGCTACTAAGACATTAGCTTCTGTAAGTGCATTATTTGAAGCTAAGTAAACATGATATTTTTAACGGACAATTTATTTAGTTGTCCGTTATTTTTTTGTCGAAAATCGTCATAATGTTTGGCTTGAAAATGAATATTTCATACAATAAAATATTTGTATGGAGGATTAAAAATGGAAGAAAGAATAAAAAACGAAATTTTGAAATATTTCCCTATACAAATTAGAGATTGTATAATAAAAAATGCAAATTACAAGTTAAAAGATATAAGAGAAATAAGAATTAGAGTTAATAAACCTGTTATTTTAAAGACTTTTTCTAATGATATAGTTATTGATAATGTAAATATAGATAAAGAAACTATTAGCAAGATTTTTGAATGTATATGTGGAAATTCAATATATGCATTTACTGACGAAATATCTAATGGTTTTGTTACTATATTTGGCGGGCATAGAGTCGGAATTTCGGGTAAACCGCTATATAAGGATGGAAAGATTTATAATATAAAAGATGTGTCTAGCCTTAATTTTAGGGTGGCAAGACAAGTTATTGGTGCAGGAGATAAAATAATAAATTTAATAAAGAAAAATGGGATTTTTGAGAATACTTTGATTATATCTCCACCTGGAGTAGGGAAAACGACTGTGCTTAGGGATATTGTACGGCAGATAAGTAATAGCGGATATGAAGTTAGCCTTATAGATGAGAGAACAGAAATTGCAGCCTGTTTTAATGGGATTCCCCAAAATGATGTTGGTAAACGAACTGATGTGATGGATGGAGTAAATAAGGATGACGGAATTAGGATGATGGTACGTTCTATGCGACCGGATTTTGTTGCGACTGATGAGATCGGAACAGATGATGATGCAGAAGCTATAATGTATGCAATAAATTCCGGGGTTAAAGTGATTGCAACGGCACACGGAAATAATATTCAAGATTTAAACAGGAGCGAGGGACTAAAAAAAATTATAGAACATGGACTTTTTAAGAAGATTATAGTGATGAGTAATACAGGAGTGACGGTTAAAGATTTTTAAAAAAGTTGTTTATTTTTAAAAATTATGATAGGATGTCATATAGAGTGGGAGGGATTTCTTTTGACAAAACCGTATTACGAAAAGAGAGAAATTACAGATTTTAAGGATTTAATAAATCAAAGTGTAAGTATATATGGAAATAAAAATGCTTTCTCCGTTAAAGGAATTATGGGAGAATATACAGGAATAAAGTATAGAGAATTAAAGAAAGATATAGATGCAGTAGGAACTGAGTTTGTAAATATGGGATTAAAACACGAAAAAATAGCTGTTATCGGTGAAAACAGATATGAATGGTGTCTTACATATTTGGCTGTTACTTGCGGAACAGGTACTATTGTGCCATTAGATAAGGAATTGCCTGTAAATGAATTAAGATATTTGCTTGAAGTTTCAAAAGTGAAGGCGATAATTTTCTCTAATAAGATGAAGGATAAGCTTGCTGAGGCAGTCGTTGGCTTAAAAGATATTAAATATTTTATAAATATGGATATTCCTGATGATGCAGAAGGGTGTTTGTCTTTTAAGAAGCTAATGAAGAAGGGGAATGACTTAATTAGAATTGGTGATAAGAAATTTATTAATGCAAAGGTTAATCCTGATGAGCCTACTATTTTATTGTTTACATCTGGAACAACCGGTCTTGCAAAGGGTGTTATGCTTTCTCAAAGAAATGTATGCTCCGATATAGTTGCTACGTCTATGGTGGTAAATGTTACGGAAGATGATATTAATTTATCTATTTTGCCATTGCATCATACATATGAATGTACTGTAAGTTTCTTATTGATGCTATATAACGGAGTCACAACTTCTTTCTGCGAAGGACTAAAACATATGGTTCAAAACTTAAAAGAAGTGCGTCCTACTGTAATGTTAGCTGTACCATTAATTTATGAAAATATCTATAAAAAGCTTTGGGAAACAGCTAGAAAAAATGGGAAAGAAGGAAAGTTAAAAACAGGCCTAAATATTAGCAAAATGGCTAGAATGGTGAATATAGATATTCGTAAAAAGCTATTTAAAGAAGTATTAGAGGCTTTTGGCGGAGATAGAATGAGAATTGCTATTGCAGGTGGAGCTGCTAGTAAACCGGAAGTTTTAAAGGGACTACAAGACTTGGGCTTTTTTGTAATGCAAGGATATGGACTTACTGAAGCATCCCCGATTGTGTTTGTTAATCATGTTCAAAAATATAAAAATGATTCTATTGGTTTGCCATTGCCTGGAGTTGAAGTAAAAATAGTTGAGCCTGATGCTAATGGAGTAGGTGAAATTTGGGTAAAGGGTCCTATGGTTATGAAGGGATACTTTGAAAACAAAGAAGCGACTGATAAGGCATTAAAAGATGGTTGGCTAAATACAGGAGATTTAGGCTATAAGGATAAAGAAGATTATTATTATATAACAGGAAGAAAAAAGAATGTTATTGTAACTAAGAATGGAAAAAACATTTTCCCTGAAGAGGTAGAAGCATACTTAAGTGAAAGTGAATACATAAAGGAATGTGTTGTTTATGGTAAAGAGGTTGAAAATGAGATTGAGCCTAAGGTATGTGCTATTATTGTTCCTGATTATGATGCAATAAGAAGAGACACTGAACGTTTTAATATGTCTGAGGAAGAATTGAGAAAATTAATAGAGTTGGAAGTTAAAAAAGCTAATAGAAAGATGCCATCCTATAAATATGTAAAAGAGTTTGAAATACAAGAAAAAGAATTTAATAAGACAACTACGCATAAAATAAAAAGATGCTAAAGGAGGCTTTTAAAATGGTAAAAATAACATTAGGAGATAAGGTTTTCGAAGTAGAAAAAGACACGAGAATAATTGATTTTATGAACTCTTATGGAATAAGTAATCCTTCACCTGTACTAGGTGCGATTGTTAATAACGAATCTAGAAGTTTAAGACATAAATTAGATGAAGATGCTGTTGTTAGTTTGATTGATTATACTACTTCTGAAGGTGTAAGCATTTACAGAAGAAGTTTGTTGTTCTTATTTATAAGGGTTTGTGAAGAATTATATCCAGAGGCAAGTGTTGTAGTTGAACACTCTATTAATAAAGGTGTGTATTGTGAACTTCATAATTGCCCAGTCCCAATTAATGAGGAATTACGCAAGAAAATTGAAGAGAGAATGAGAGAACTTGTTGTTGAGAAAATTCCTTTTATAAAGAGAAAAGTTTCTAAAGAGGAAGCTAAAAATATTTATATGAGCTTAGAACAACCTGATAAAGTTGGAGTATTAGACACGCTAGATATGGATATGGTAACAATTTATTCGTTTGGCGATTGGAATGACTATTTTTATGGATACTTAGTTCCTAATTCAGGATATTTAACCATGTTTGAATTGAGACTATACGAAGGCGGATTCTTGATAAGATATCCTGAATAAGGAGATTTTTATAAATTACCACCATATAATGACCAAAAGAAACTTTTTGAGATATTTAGAGAGTTTAAGAGATGGAATAAGATTTTGGGTGTTGAAAATGTTTCTATGCTAAATGATATTGTAAGACAAGGCAAAATGGATGAATATATGAGAATTGCTGAGGCTCTTCAAGAAAAGAAGTATGGCGTAATTGCAGATAAGATAAAGGATGACCCTAGAAAGAAAATTGTACTTATTGCTGGCCCGTCGTCATCCGGTAAAACTACTTCATCACACAGATTAGCAATTCAACTTATGGTTAATGGAATTAAAGCTGTGCCGATAGCTCTTGATGATTATTTTGTTGATAGAAAGCATACTCCGATAGGTGAGGATGGAAAGCCTGATTTTGAGAGTTTATATGCTGTTGATTTGAAGTTATTTAATGAGCATTTGACAAGGTTACTTGCAGGAGAGGAAGTTGAGCTACCTACTTTTGATTTTGTAACCGGAACAAGACATTACAATGGTAGAAAGATAAAATTAGAAGAGAATGAAGTTTTAATTTTTGAGGGAATACATGCATTAAACGAAGAACTTACAAAGGAAATACCAAGAGAGAATAAGTTTAAGATATATATAAGTGCTTTGACATCTATAAATATTGATGACCATAATTCTATTCCTACTACTGATGCGAGACTGCTTAGAAGAATGGTTAGAGATTATAAGTATAGGGGTCATTCGCCTGAAAGAACTTTAGAGCTTTGGGATGCTGTAAGAAGAGGAGAAGAGAGAAATATTTTCCCTTATCAAGAAGAGGCTGACGCTATGTTCAACTCTTCAATGTTTTATGAGATATGTGTGCTAAAAGTAGTGGCTGAACCACTTCTTAAAGAAATTGGAAAAGATTCTATTTATTATAGCAAGGCTAAGAGCTTACTTGATTTCTTACAATATTTTGAACCTGTTGGTTCTGAGAGAGTGCCTGAAAATTCTATTATTAGAGAATTTATAGGTGGTAGTTGCTTCCAAGAAGAATAATTTGTTAAGAAAAAAGACCACCGAAGTGGTCTTTTTTAGTTACTTACTTATTCTGAACTAAAGTCAAGTCTTTCATGATTTCGTCAAGTCCTTTAGCGAGAGAGGTAAGTAGTTGGTTATTAATTGATTGGTTATACGTCGTTGTCATAATAGTCATAATGTAGTCGTTTGTTGCAAATTCTGCATTAGGATTAGAGTCGCCAAAGATGATGGCAGAATCGTGGTAGCCTTTTGCATTGAAACCGGACTTGTGTGCGACTTTCGTGTAAGTTCCCAAACCGTCTTTTATGAAGTTATACTGTGCATTTACTAAGGTGTCCATAAACAATTCACCTTCAGAACAAGTGAATGAGAAATTATAAATTTCATTCCAAAGAACCGAAAGGTCATGAGGTGTTACGTTTGCCCAAGCTCTATAAGGGTCAGGTGTTGTACAACCGAGCGAGTTCAACATTTCTTTATAACCTTCGCAGCCACCCATAGCTCTAAGCATATAATAGCCGGTGTTATCAGAAATGTCGATAGTCTGATGGAGAATATTCTTGAGTGACCAAAGAGTGCCGGGTTTGGAGTACTTAATCGTACCACAGCTTATTTCCCAATAACATTCTTGGTAAGCCATAGTAGTATCAAGGGTAAAACGCTTGTTGTTGATTTCCTTGTACATATATAGCGAATAAGGAGCTTTGAGGACACTTGCTGGTGAAAATTCATCATCAGCATTGTAGGAAACGGTGGTATAGTCCTTTAGCGAAATAGTAGTGAAACTTGCTCTAATACCATAAGTTTTCTTATAGTAGCTAAGCGTGTCATATATTTTTTTCGCCATTTCTTCGGGAATAGTATAAGTCTCGTTGTTATTTACTGTAATGGTATCTCTCTGGTATGTGTCGTCTCTAATAATGGCATGACCAAGGTCACGAGTAGGAGTAACCTTAATTAAGCATTTTACTTCGAGTTCGGTTCCTTCTGCGGTGCCATAGATATAAAAATCTTTGGCAAACTGATAAGAATACTTACTAATTGGTTTCCATTTAACATTCACACGCTTTTTTGAGCCATCATCATAATTGACCATAACTTGGGTTGGAATATAAGGAACACTACCTTGATTTATAGTTTTTGTTGGATTGTCAACAGAAACCGGTTTGGGTTCTTTGACTACATTGGAAGTTTCTTCAGACTCGGTTTCGGGTTCAGGGTCATTTGCTACACTGGAAGTTTCTTCAGGTTCGGTTTCGGGTTCAGGGTCATTTGCCATTACGCAAGTGGCAAATGTGCATACTAGAACGATGCTACAAAGGATGAACGCGATGAGACATTTGAAAAACTTCTTCATAAAATTTCCTCCATTAAAAAATAATTATGGATAAATATAAAGTTGCTTACGAATGAGATTATACTACATGTGGTAAAGAATGTCAACATAAATAAATTATTGTAAACACCAATAAAAAATAATCGCGGTATTGTATAATATTATTTTTTGGTGTATAATTAATAAATGTTGAAGGTGGTGAAAAAAGTGCCTAATTATCCTATTAAAAAAATTGCTTCTAATAAGAAAGCATATCACGATTATTTTATTAATGATACGTTTGAAGCCGGAATAGAGCTTACAGGTACTGAAATAAAATCAATTAAAATGGGAAATGTTAATTTAAAAGATAGTTATGCATATATAGATAAAGGTGAAATGTTTATTAGCAGTATGCATATAAGTCCTTATGAAAAAGGAAATATTTTTAATGTAGATCCTATTCGAAAACGTAGATTGCTTGTTACTAAAAAGGAGATTAATAAGTTAATAGGTTTGATAAAAAGAGAAGGCATAACACTTGTACCAACAGAACTATATTTAAAAGGTAAATGGGCAAAGCTAACCATTGGCATTGGAAAGGGTAAGAAATTATATGACAAACGTCAAGATATAGCTAAAAAAAGTGCTCAAAAGGAAATGGCTATGAGATTCAAAGAAAAGAATCAAGCATAGAATATGGGGGCGTAAAGGTATCGACATTTATTTTGAAGTATAGGTAGCGAGTAGTGGGTCCTGCTGGCCACTTAAAAAAGCGGGAAATTAAAATTAAACGCTAATAATAACGAATTAGCTTTAGCTGCCTAAGTGCGGCTACGTCGACCTAAGAGTGTCACCGGCTTAGAGTTCGGCGTCGACAGGTGACCACGAAGTCAACAAAGCTTTGAGTTGAGGGGTATTTTATGAAGCTACTGAAACTATTAGCCTGTTTGTAGGCGAATAGCAGAGGGAATGTAAAACTACAAACTGCACTCGGAGAAGCTTATATGGATAGGTTTATGGACAGGAGTTCGATTCTCCTCGCCTCCACCAAAAGAAACAAACAAGAAATCCTTATTTTTATGGGTTTCTTGTTTGTTTTTTTTAAGCTAGTGAAAATATATATGTAGCCTTTTGACTATAAATCTAGGATTATTGCACTTAGTTAAATATTGACAGTAGCTACATTAAAACATATAATATATCCATGAGTTTTTGTGTAGTTGGGAGGAAGTATTATGAAGAGAGTAATTTTGACCGGGGACCGTCCGACAGGTAGACTACATGTTGGCCACTATGTTGGTTCATTAAAAGAAAGAGTTAAACTACAAAATTCCGGTAGTTATGATGATATATATATTATGATTGCTGATGCTCAAGCTTTAACTGATAATGCTGAGCATCCTGAAAAAGTACGTCAAAACATTATGCAAGTGGCATTAGATTACCTCGCTTGTGGAATTGACCCTAAAAGAACATGTGTTTTTATTCAGTCGATGATTCCGGAATTAACTGAATTAACATTTTATTATATGAACTTGGTTACTGTTTCACGTGTTCAACGTAATCCAACAGTAAAATCAGAAATAAAGATGAGAAATTTTGAGGCTAGTATTCCTGTTGGATTTTTCTGTTATCCAATTAGCCAGGCTGCTGACATTACAGCATTCGGTGCTACTGATGTACCGGCTGGCGAGGACCAAATGCCTATGATAGAGCAAACTCGTGAGATTGTACATAAATTTAATGAGGTTTATGGTGAAACTTTGGTAGAACCTAAAATTGTTTTGCCTTCAAATCAAGCTTGTTTACGTTTGCCTGGAATCGACGGAAAGGCGAAGATGAGTAAATCTCTTGGAAACTGTATTTACTTATCCGATGAACCGGAGGACATTCAAAAGAAGATTATGTCTATGTTTACAGACCCTACTCATTTAAGAAAAGATGACCCAGGTCATACAGAAGGAAATCCGGTATTTATATATTTAGATGCGTTTTGTCAAGACGAACATTTTGCCGAATTTTTACCTGAATATGCTAATCTTGATGAACTTAAGGCTCATTATCAAAGAGGCGGACTTGGTGATGTAACTGTAAAGAAGTTTTTAAATAATGTTATCCAAGAAGAATTACGTCCAATTAGAGAAAGTAGGAAAGAGTGGGAAAAACGCATACCTGAAGTTTATGAGATATTACGTGAAGGAAGCGAAAAGGCTGAGAAAGTTGCGGCTGAAACATTAAATAATGTTCGTCATTCAATGCGTATAGATTACTTTAACGATAAAAATCTTTTGAAATAGTTATTAATTAATAAGGTATACTATAAAAAAGGAGAGGATTATTTTATGGAAAAGGCAAAAGTTTATTTTATAAAGGAGATTACTCCTGAAAATGTTATTAAGGCATATCTCGCTTTAGGTAAGAAATTACCTGGAAAAGTTGCTGTAAAGGTTCACTCCGGAGAGAAAGGAAATCAAAATTATCTTAAGCCTGAATTTATGAAACCAATGGTTGAATATGTAAATGGCACAATTGTTGAATGTAATACTGCTTATGGCGGAGAGAGAAATTCTTCTGAAAAACATTTAAAGTTACTTAAGGAAAATGGTTGGAGTAAATACTTTACAGTTGACCTTATGGATGAGGTAGGACCGGATATGATTTTACCGATAGAAAATGGCCATATGTTAAAGGAAAATTATGTAGGAAAGAATATGGCTAATTATGATTCAATGTTAGTTTTATCGCATTTTAAAGGTCATCCTATGGGGGGATATGGCGGTGCATTAAAGCAATTGTCAATTGGCTGTGGTTCATCAGCCGGAAAGACATGGATTCATTCTGCCGGAAAAGAGAAAGACCAAGAAAAGCTTTGGGACAATCTACCTGAACAAGATAAGTTCTTAGAATCAATGGCAGACGCTGCTGAATCAGTTGTTAAGTATTTTGATAATAAGGGTGGAATGGCTTTTATCAATGTTATGTGTAATATGAGTGTGGACTGCGACTGCTGTGCTGTTGCTGAAGATCCTTGTATGAAAGATATTGGAATACTTGCATCACTAGACCCTATTGCTATTGACCAAGCTTGTATAGATTTAGTAAAAAATAGTACAGACCCGGGAAAGGAACATTTCTTAGAGCGAGTTAATTCAAGACATGGTACACATACAATTGATAGTGCAGTGGAGCTTGGGTTTGGTACAAAAGAGTATGAACTTATAAATTTAGATTAATAATGTATTTGGAAGAGAGGCTGTAAAAACTAAATTTTTACGACCTCTTTTTTGATACAAATTTATTGACTTTAGCGAACATATGTTTTATAATTCCGTTAGGTGGTATAAATGGAACGGAAAATTTTACATGTTGATGTGAATAATGCTTTTTTAAGTTGGTCTGCAATAGATATTTTAAATAATGACGGGGGTATAGATATACGAACAATTCCGTCAGCAGTTGCGGGTGATGAGGAAAGACGTTCGGGAATTATCTTAGCTAAAAGTATGAAAGCAAAAGCATGTGGAGTAGTAACCGGTGAAACAATATATCAAGCGAGGAAGAAATGTCCTAATATTAGATTGTTCCCGAGTAATTATAAATTTTATAAAGAATGTTCAAATAAGCTATATAACTTGCTTTTAGAATATACGGATAAGATAGAGAGATTTAGTGTTGATGAATGTTTTCTTGATATGACTGAGTTTTTAGGAAAGAGGAAACTAGAAGATGTTGCAAACGAAATAAATAGACGTGTAAGAGAAGAACTAAAATTTACTGTTAATGTAGGAATTGCAAACAATAAGCTTTTGGCTAAAATGGCTTCGGATTTTTCAAAACCGGATAAAGTACATACCTTATATAAAGAAGAAATTACTACTAAAATGTGGCCACTTCCTGTTTCAGATTTATTTATGCTAGGTAGAAAAACTGTTCCAAAATTAAATAATATCGGAATAAGAACTATAGGGGAACTAGCCAAAACAGATAAGAATAGACTTATAAGAATGTTTGGAAAACACGGAAAAATGATGTGGGAATATGCAAACGGAATTGATGAATCGGAAGTGATTTATTTACCAGAGAAACCTAAGGGAATAGGTAACTCGGTTACTTTGCCGAACGATGTAAATAATAAAGAGGAATTGTATAACATTATTTTTTCTTTAGTTGAGCAAGTGGCATACCGACTTAGACAAGAAGGATTAAAATCATCTAGTATAAATGTTCAATTAAGGACTAAAGATTTTAGAGATTTTTCGCATCAAGGCAAGCTGGCAATAGCTACCTGTAATACGCAAGATATTGCTAAAAAAGCTAGGGAGCTACTTGATGAAATGTATAAGAATAATGTGCCTATAAGGCTTGTCGGAGTTAGAGTTGATAAATTAGAAGATAAGGATAAGGGTCAACTTTCATTGTTTGATAATAAACTAAATGAAAAGCAAAAGAAAATTGATGATACTATTGATTTGCTTAGAAGTAAATATGGATATAGAAGTATAACAAGGGCTACGGATTTAAATAATGACGTGAAGTTTAAGCCAAAGAGGGATAAGCTTGAATAAAACTTGCAAATCAAAACATTTTATGTTAATATAGGAACGTTGGAATTATTGCTTTAAAAACAAGTTTTTTCTTGTTTTGGTTGTAAAATTACGGAGGTAAATATGGGAAAACTAATTGAAGGACTTTGGGATTGCAGGTATTGTGATACTAAAGGTATTCTTGGAAGATACCGCGAATGTCCGAATTGTGGTAAGGCTAGAGATGGAGACACAAAGTTTTATATGCCACAAAAACATTCATATGTAGAGGAAGATAAGGCAAAGAAAATTAATAGAAATCCCGATTGGGTTTGCAATTACTGCGGAGAACAATTAAATTCGGATAATGATAAGTTCTGCAAGTCTTGTGGAGCTCCAAGGG
>CAKSUD010000038.1 GCA_934500865.1 uncultured Clostridia bacterium
CGACCTCGGCGGCGGCGTCTCCCGCCGCGTCCTCGCCTATACCGACGACATCATGATCGTCGAGGTGCACTTCGAAGCCGGCAGCATCGGCGCGCCCCATACGCACCCACACGCCCAGGCCACGCGCGTCCTCTCCGGCGAATTCGTCTTCACCGTGGACAGCAAGGACGTCACCGTCCGCGAAGGCGATACCCTCGCCTTCCCCTCAAATATCCTCCACGGCACGCGCTGCGTCAAGCCCGGCGTTCTCCTCGACATCTTCTCCCCCATGCGCGCCGATTTTCTGTGAGTGTCTGCCGAAAACACCTGCTTGAGTTTTTAAGGATGTTTCCCATCCAGAAAGCAGAATACCGGTGTAATAGCTGAAACGCTCATTCCATCGGTATTTTGTTGCTAAATCAAAAGCACAGATGCAATCAGGCAAAAGATTCGCTCATATCTTCCCCCTTTGGGCAATATGCACCAGAAAACAGATATACGTTTCTTTCGGCGCATTGACTTATGATCTTCTTAACGATTTGCAAGCCAGTAAACGAGCCTAACGGGCACAAAAAGCACAGCTGTAGTCAGCATAGCACAGCCAAGTTCCAAGACAACTGCTCTTACAACGATATGAGAACTTCTCGTCGTACTCACTTGCTCGACCGCTATTTCTGAGGAGCTGTGATGCCTGCGCTTGTATATCAGTCGGGCAATGCACAAGAACATCAGAAATATCAATCCCAGCATGCCAAACATAGGCAGTATCATCAACGAGAGCATCAGGACAAAGCGATTAAAGGAAAACCCGCTCTTCGATGAAACCGCTGCTCTCCCTTTTACCGGATTTTCCTGAACATTTCTACCCTGATCATCTCCATTTGACGCATCCGTCTGTTTTTCAAGAGCGGAAGGCGACAGAAACACATTGTCCGCCATGTTATACACTCCATTCATCTGGATTCGTTACCTCGGAAGCGGTCAGCATTTTATTACCATCTCACAACGAACATCCTTTTCCAGACATTACATATGATCTCTCCGCTTCCAAGGAAACAGGCTTTATTGAAGCTTGATGTTCTGCATCGTATGCACGCATTCATCCTGGAATTTGCTGTAGGTCTGTGCAACCGACTGCATAACCCCGAGAGTCTCCTCAAGATTCTTCAAGAACTCCGGAATATCCTGCGTGTTCTTGGTGAAGAAGTTCAAAATGGACGTGTAGTCCTCTTCGCTCCACGTACTGCCCAAAGCAACTACGGCTTCATTTGAGCTATCAAAGCTCTTGGCATACGTATTCACAGCCGCCTCTGCATTCGCAGCAGCATTCGCCAAAGCAGCAGGCGTTACGGAGAAGACCGTATCCGGCCCCTTGCCAATTACTTGCATCAGCTGTGCGCCCTTCGTTCCGATTTCCACAAGTGAATTGGCGGAGGTCTGGCCATGCTTTATCTCGAAGGTTAAAAACAAAGGTGTATTCAGCCCGAAACGTACCTTGTAATAAAGCATTGCCTCGACAGGGCTTGCTTTCGCAAGATGCTTCACGTACTTCGTAACCTCTTCAGGTACACCAAGCTCGTTCGTGATTGTTTCTATAACAGCCGTCATAATCGTCTTTTGCACATGGTGCATTGCACTTAAGCAGGCGTCATTTGCATTTTGCATATGATTCACCACTTCTTGAATTGCCTTTGCAGCATCCATGATATACGAAAGACTAAACTCCATAGACGGATTCGCAGCTAAGTATTCTCTCCGTCTCTCCAGTTTCTTTCTCTCCTGTATGACGGCCTTTATTGTTAGGATAGCCTTTATTGCTTTTTCAACTCCCCTAACCACATCCTCAATCATTTTAAGGGCTTCGATGACGCCTTCCATAACGCCAATAGCCACGGCTGCTCCGGGAAAGATTAAAGTGACCACTTCACAGGCGACTAATAGAACATTCGCAACGTCTTTGAGCGTACCAACAAAATCACCGAGTTGCTGCGTGAAGCTGAGTACAGTCATTTCTGCAGAACTGAGATTCTCATTGCGGATGCGCTCAAGAGAAGCCTGCATATCATCGGAGAAGTCCTTGATCAAATCCTTCGTTTTCAGGATGCCACTTGGCGTAATCAGCTTCGAAAAATCGATATTTCCAGTTCCATCATCGCAGATCTCAAATATACGATTTACGTAGCCCTGCACCTGATCCTCGGGCATGAATGTATACAAAACTTCTGCAACCGTACCAAGACAAGTCGTCAGTGTGCCTCTGGATATGATGTCAGGTCCTGAGGTTTGATGATATTCTCCATCTGCACCAATATACCAGGTGTTCCCCGAATGATTATCAATAGCCTTCCCATTATCAAGAACAACTAGATTCTCGACATACTCAACGTCTCCAATGGGAGTAAAGAGTCTACCAACACAGGAAGATGAAGGACGAATATTCTTCACACGTTGTTCGATATCTTTAACCTTATCTCCATACTTCGCCAAAAATGACTCACTATAACCGGGGCCATCATTGGATATGATGCTCCTTACCTTACTTCGGTTTTCATCATCCATGAGCATTGCGGCGGATATGCTCTCACGACCACCCTGCGAATGTCCAGTCAAATCGATCGACTGATATTCATCGGCGTAACGATTGCATACACTTGCAACCCATCGCTCCTCAGGTATGAATTCACTGCCTCCGAAACCCGTATCGTTCTGCCAGTCTTCGACTGTACCATTCGTTCCTTGCACAGCCACAACAGCATGACCGTCTCCACAGCCAATAACAAGCACCTGGCTGTTCTTACCAGTGCCATAAGTATTGCCTATCGAATGATCAACCGTAAGCGAACCAAAGCGATCGCTTGCTGCCACCTGCTCTAAAAACTTTCGGTCAACAGCATTAAGATCCTTGCCGTGTTCCAAAAGATTCTGACAGTATTCCTTGACAGTCAGTCCTTCCCGACCGATCGCCTTCTGATACTCTGGATCGTTCGAAAACTTATCTGCATAGGCCAATTGAGACAGAACATTATAGTCCGAATCCTTCGCATTTCCAGCATTCATCGCAGGCTGCTTCGATGTCAAATACTGCGAATATGAAGAGTCTCCTCCCGTAATATCATACTTCTTAGATAAGGGAGACTTTTGTGCAATTCGTTCCGCAAGCTCGTCTCTATTTAAACCAGTCACGTATTCAGCGGTTTTAATGAGCGGCTCAGCTTCCCTTTTGAACGCGTCAGCAGCAGCATCCTTGATTGTCTCTACAGCTTTATCGAACTTTGCATACTTTTCGTCTTTCAACGCATCACGATACTGATCCCTGGTTTGTTCTGCATAATCGAGAATCGGTTTCGTATTAAAGTCGAATTCCTGAGATGCCTTCTCAAAAGCATCCAGCGCCGTTTGCGCAGAATCAAAACTGGCGCCCGTACTACCGACAGAGGTAGAGCCGAACGCAGTATCTGCCGAGCCCGTCTGTGCAGCATCATACTCACTATGTACCGGTCTGGGCGAAGTAGATTCTCTTCCAGAAACTCCCGGATCCTCATTCGGGCTGCCCGTACTGATATTTCCAGTACCAGAATCAGCCATGCCATTAAAATTACCCATGGTAGGACGCTCGTTGTTTTCAGGCTGACGGGAGCCAACAAAATAGGTCCCATTCTGGGCTTCAGAAGCGGAATCATCGCCTCCTGTAGAACCTTTGAATGCATTAAGCTTGTTATCTATCGAGCCGTCGTGCTTGGAATCCATAGAGATACTTCCTTTCTACCAAGAGATAATTGTCGCAGCCGCGAACGGAATACGGAAACCCATTGAGCCTAATTTCGAGCAATTTATGGAAATGGGTCTATGCATCTCGTGAGTGCATTTTCCCATCGTTTTTCCTAAAATAAAGCCGCCGCATTTCGCATGTATTCGTCTTTCTACCGATATCCGATCAGGAAGCAAAACAACGAAGAATTATAGTAGCGACGGCCTAATGGTTTCCAACAACCGCACCTCTGACACTGTCAATACCTCACTCCACCGCCTATATAATCTCGCGTTCCATCCCCATCCGATATACCAATCGCTATGAAAAACCTTATTTGGCATCTTTGACTGCCACTCTTGCATCCGAGAGCATTTGAAATGCCTTTGAAAATGCGCTGTTCGTGAGTTCCGAGCCCAGTCCTTTGAGTTTCAACAGGGCATTTTGTGCTTCATGCAACGCATTTATCGCCGCAGTCAATTCCCGCTCCGCTGTCTGCATAAGCTCCTTCCCAGTATCGTCCAATTGTCTCAGACCCGTATCATTATCAGCCATAAAAAATCCTCCCTCTTCCCTGCCCACCCGTACGGCAGGCAGGGAAGCACTTCTTATGCGTTGAACATCGACAGAACTTGCTGATTGATGTTCGTGTTGCCACCTTCGGCTGTTTCGTAGTTTCCGGTAGCCGTCATAATTGCGTTGGCTGTCACATTTTCGATCTTCTCGATGTTCTCCATCTGCTGAACATTTGCCTGAATCGCTCCGATAACAGAAGATGCAGTATCACAACTCCAGCTGCTCAACATCTGGTTCATGCAATCACTCAGTTGCAACCGAATCGAACCCATGCCTACGCAAATCGTATTAAGTTGGTTGGAAGCATTCGTAGCTGCTTCCGGAGAAAACGTTATATTGGCCATACCCCTTTATCCTCGCGAGGCCTGAACAATTAGTTGAACATGCCCATGACCTGATCCATTGCGGTAACAGCCGAAGACTCGGTCGTTTCGTAATTAGCCAGGATTTGCTGCATGTAGGTTTCATACTTCTGAACTTCGCTGTCCAGAGCAGCAAATCTCTCCTCCATTTTAGACGCGATAGAAGAAAGATGATTAGCCGCGTCGGACTGCCAGCTGCTGCGCATGTTGTTAACGGACTCTTTGATATTGCTCAGCTGATTTTTGATCGCGGTACGCTGTTGGCTGAGGATTGCGATCGTTTTTTCAAGTTCAGCGGGGGATACTCCTACATTGTTCGCCATGGTTCATTCTCCCTTCAATATTCAATGTCCAGAAATCAGATCGTGTTGTTCTTAACGGTCGTCTCGTAGTTCTCGGCTACGGTTTCAAACGCGCCAGCAGTCGCTTTCAGCCTGTTCACCAGATTTTCGAAGTCCGGCTTATACGAATCAATCTTCTTGATGTAAGCCTGTCCATCGACGCTCGTCCAGCTGTTCGCCAGGGCATCCACGGCTTCGAAAAGCACGTTCAGTTCGTTCGAGAACGAGCTTGCTCCCGTTCCTATGTCGCTTGCGTAGTTGCGGATTCTGCCAGTATCAGCCGTAATGTTCCCAGTTCCTGCCATGGTAATCTCCTCCTGTTTTATATCAAAAATAGCTCATCGCTATCGGCGATGCCCAATTCACGAATTGTCATAGCCTCATCCAGCGGATTTTCGGCGGAAGAAAGCCATAAAGTGGGACGTTCACACATAGGAAGTGGCCTCTGACAACTCTGAATAAACATCTGTGCAAGCATTTCCGATACAGTGCTACCTGTCAGATTCAAAGGAATTCTGACATCCTGAGAAACATCCGCTATCGGCATGCGCACGCGAACCAATATCTTATCCTCCATTGACTCTCCCCTTACCTCTCCTCAATCAGTTTGATCAACGTTCCCTTTCCACGGTGTACCAGATAGCCGAATTGCTCACCCATATCCGGTGCACGGCGAATGTCGCTCTTGAGGATCGACTGCATTTGAATACCGTCGCCA
Source organism: uncultured Clostridia bacterium (assembly GCA_934500865.1). GTDB lineage: Bacteria > Bacillota > Clostridia > TANB77 > RGIG9151 > RGIG9151. Next base: position 5,725 of record CAKSUD010000038.1, read on the forward strand.
AGCCATACGCCATCTCTGTACGTCAAGCGATTACTCCACGAATGAGCAATGAACGAACTCATCGTGCGCTGGTCCTGCTCGATTACATAGAAGATATTCAAATCCGCACCGCCCTTCAGGAGCATAGCGTCCAACATAGACGTCAATTCCGTTCCAGGCTTTGTATAGTCAAAAATCGCCTTTATGTCGTGAATCATCACGACAATCTCTGCGAAGTCCGTTTTCTCGGAAACCACACCATCAACAGGATGCAGCACATTATAGCGTTTAACGGTCTCCTGGAAAACATCCTTTATAACTGCACATACAGCGTTCGCATCAGAATCGTATCTATAGCCGGAATGCGGCGTATTCTGCAACTCTGCCTTGATGTCCAGCAGGTATACCGTACGCTGTTCGTTTGCAGCCAACAAATCTCCAATCAATTGCAGATACGGTATTTCTGGCAACAAGTTATACACGACAGGCAGGATAAACTGCTCCTTCAGACTTATGAAAGCCGGCCGCATAGAATCCTTTTCCATTCCCAAAGGCACACAATCAAGTCCAATGCCTTTAGGTGCAGGGCAAACGTCGGCATAGGAGACATGCTCTGGCAATATAGGAATACGCGGCGCACGTCCACCCTTCCATCGCATGCCGGCCTCAGCAGACATGTTCTTGATTTGCTCATACGTCTTCTCGCAATTCAGCGGCAAGATGAACGCAGTCTGAAATTCGACAATCCCATCTGTACCCTTACAAAGGCCGCTTCCCAGTCGCTCCATGGGAACCGCACCATCGACGTTTCCAAGTACGTTCGTATAGTCCATGCGTTCATTCATTCTCAGGCACAACGCATTCTTGAAGTTTTGTGTCATACGATAACGAATAGATGTCGGGTTGGTTGTAGTGATCAGGAAATAGACACCGAATCGATTGCCCTCACGAACAAATCGATACATGTCGTCATCGTATCGATCGTAGTTCTCACTAAACGCCGAATAGTTTTCGACGATCACAAGCATATTGGGCATTTTCTTCGCATTCCCAGCATCCTTCCTATACATTTCCAAGCTACCTCCAAAGGAGGAAAGTACCTTGCGTCGACGAACTAATTCATCGTTCAGCATAGAAACAAAGTTTTCAACCTTCTCGTCCTCTCCGCCGAAAATGACGTCGCCGACCTGCGGCATACCAAGAAACATACCTGCAGACTCGGTAGCGAAATCTAAGAAGTATATATTCAATTCATCTGCCGTGTGATATTTGCACAGCGAATATACAGCGGCATTCACAAGCTCATGCTTACCTGCCCCTGAAAAACCATATACGATTGTGTTTCCTTTCTCCTCAAGATCCAGCTTGAGGGGATACTGCATCTGGTGACGCGGATCATCAACCACACCGATAATCGGATCGATCGCGTAGGGTCTTGTCGACACATGGTACTCTTCAAACACATCATCCAACAGAATTTCATCCTTCAGCGCAGGTTTCCAGCTCATGGGCGGCATCAAACCGTTTTCTTCCGCCACTTCGCGCACATAGCTAACGATCGCGTCCACCTGTTTCGCTTTATGACTACTATCCTCTCTCCCTTTCGGCCTTGCCTTGTATATAGTCTCGCCCACGTCATTTATGAATTCAAAGCTGTTATCCTGTTCTTCGACATATCTGGGCTTCGGATTGGAAATTGCTCCACTCCACGCACTCTGACCCATCTCAAAGATCTCATTGAATCCAACTTGCAAGTAGAAACGGCCAGTCTTCGTCAGCAACGCCGCCTCGGGACGTCCCAGCATTTCCATACTATCGCCCTTGTCCTGCACCTTCATGCAGACATGGAATCGTGCGTTACTGGCTATCTGGGGACTTACCACGCCTGTCGGCTTCTGCGTCGCCAAAATCAAGTGTACGCCAAGACTTCGACCAATGCGCGCCATGCTCACAAGGTCGTCCATAAAATCGCTTTCCTGTTCCTTGAGCTCCGCGAACTCATCGGAGACGAGAATCAGATGCTGAAGCGGCTCTGTCAGTTCTCCGTTTCTGTACATTGCCTGGTATTTATAAATATCCAGGTTACTCACATGGTTCCGTTCACTGATTTCTTTGAATAGCAACTGACGACGAAGGATTTCGCTCTTTATAGAAATCAGGGAACGATGAATACCCTGCGATCCCCCCAGGTTATCGATTACACCAACGACGTGAGGCAACTTTGAAAGCGTATCAGACATACCTCCGCCCTTGTAGTCAATCAATATAAACGCAACCTCCAGCGGACTATAATTGATGGCCATCGATAGTAGATACGTAATAATCAGTTCGCTTTTACCCGAACCGGTCATTCCAGCAATCAGGCCATGCGGGCCGTGCGCGTTTTGATGTATATCCAGATACATCAAGGAACCATATCGGTCGATACCAAGCGGAGCCGCCAGCGACTTAACGGGGTTCGAATTCTTCCAACGTTCGAGCGCATTAATCTGCTCCACATTGCCGCAGCGAATCATGTCGTAATAGGTCAGCGTATCGACGAATTTTCCTTCCGTCAACTGACTATACAACTTTGTGTGGCACAGTTTCGAAGCAAACTCCCACATCCGTTCACTCGGTATGGCATCAAGTTCAAAGAGATAGTGATCTGACATCTTCCGGATGTCCTTATACAATACCCCCTGCGTGTTTTCCACAACAATAACGGAATTGCATTCCTTTGGCAGATCGTTAGACTGTCCAGCCAGCGCGATCACCCTCATAGATTGCTTTTGTATATTTTTCATGCGCTCGGTCAATGCCTGGCACTGTTCTCCCAACACCATATCTTCAAGCACAACCACGCACATGCGTTCAACATCATTTTGATGTCTGTCACCTTCGTTGCACAACGCATCAATATATGCAGAAATATTACGCATCGTATCACGCTGCGTACCAATCGCACGGAACTCGCCATTATCGCTCCACACATGGGGCAACCATCTTGCGAACATCCATTCGTCCTCGTGTTCCTGACTATAGATGAACACGAGCTTCATTTCTCGATAGCTCTGCAACGTACAAAGCTGCATAAGCAATCCCTTTACATAGCGAACTCGCTGACTATAATCTCCCAACACACCGATAATACCTTCGTCTCGCAGCGACAACATCAGCGGTGTACTCTTTACAATATGTTTTGAGCTTTCAAGTCTGTTCAATGCATCCTTCATAACATCCTCTTCTAAAGAGAAATTATGTGTCGGATACTTAACCTGGACGTCAGGAGTCAAATCTGCCAAACCAAGTCTGAGCATGAGAAAATCCCTATGGAATGGCATGCGATTCCATAGATCCTTTTCTCTTTCGGCCGCAATAGCAAACAAAGCTTCCGGCGTTGGATATTCTTTTAGCCGCCTCTCCCTCTGCAATAGACCAATCGACGTAATTTGCTTGTCAATACGCTCCAAATATTGCGTGTATTTCTTCTGTCGAAGAATTTCCTTCTTTTGTACACTCCGATCGTTGTACTTCCTGGTAATAATCGGCATAACCAAACTGCCAACGAACATGCCGCCAGCCATAACTACCGACGGCAATACAACGGCAAGTTTGGCACCGGAAGCCTGTGCAGAAGTAACCGCGTTCATTGCCATCATAACGGATGAGATGCTCATAAACGCAGAAGATCCGACAGATAACATCAGCGGAGTTTCTTCATGAACCTGCGACGGTGGCGGTCCTTCCACGGTAATTTGTGCTACATCGTCTGCCGGTGCCATACGAGGAGAACGATCATAAGGCGTTTCTCGCTCCGGAATCATATGGATGTTGATTGTTTTCTCCTCAACTCTCGCATTCGACCATATATGAGCAGGTAGAGATTTATTTACAGATACATTTCCATCATAACTGTATAGTGCCAGCATACTGCCTAGATATACAATGCGCAGGTTGAACAGATCTATAACATCTCCACTTTTCAACGCAACATCGTTTTTCGAATGCCCGTTGACATATGCACCACGACTGTCCTTCGAAGCAATAAGTTTTGCACCAGCGCTATCAATCCGAATATCTGCATGATGATTTTCTATCCACGGATGCATGCAATTGATCGTACATCCGCTGCGACCAATTGCAATCGTTCCACTCGTCGGTAAATCATAAAACTTCACCTGAGATGAAATCTGGCTTTCATCCCTGCTAATCAAATAAAAGCTTCTGCGTCCCGCCGGTACAGTAATACACATGCCATCGCGCAATACAACCGATTCCTGTGCAAAATCATTGTAACAGATACCTCCATTAATAGTAGCATACAGTGTCCACTCCATGCCGTTTCCTTCAACATCTAGAAGGCGCTGCGGTTTTCCATAGCCATCTGCACACGTAACCGTTACTGTTCCGTCAATATCCGTCGGCAACTGTGTGACTGAAAGTCCATCTTCTCGATTGTATAAATACAGTTTCATGTAATACCTCTCAATCAATGAGTGAATCTGTAGCAATGATCTGCTACACCCCGTGTGCAAACAGCATCATATCCGTCATTCTTCCCAAATATTGACGCGCCCATTAGCCACTAACTCGTCCCCACAATACATTTCCAGTATTGCATCGCCAAAATACAATTTACCCTTATCCACATACCTCTGAGTTAGCAATTCATCCAGCGTAAAGTAAATCTTGACCAGAGAATCAGATGGAATATGCTCTTCCTGTTTTTGAATCGCATACGTCTCCTTATTGTCTGTCCGCAGTACGAGACCCGTGCAGACATCCTCTTCCGTCGCATCTCCGGAATATGTAAACTCTGCATAGAGCATATATTCTTCATCCTGGTACTCCATAGAACCATTTTTCAACGGAATAGACCAGGGCGTTTTTATTTGTCGATATACACCATTCAGCAACATTTCGTCACGGGATACGCCCTTTGCGAGATATTGCCGGATTTCCGATCGACTTCCTGCATACAGCCCCTGATACCTTTTCGAAATATTTCGGCTTTCCTTCACAGCTTCCGTTGTAAAACAAACATGTGTCATCCCATCCGCTGTTTCAATATCTGCTTCATAAGCCGTACCCGGAACCAGATTTTCGATGTATACAGGCCAACTATCGATGTCTTTTTCCGTATAGCGACCGGATTGCCCCGATATATAGTAACGAATTTTCGCGTTTTTTTCTTCCTGTTTCGTCTGCAGGATAACCTCCGTATACCCTACTGAAGAGACGACGACCCTTCCCCCTGAAGCGGATTCCAGAAGCGAGCTGACTCCAAACACTACCAAATCGTGAACTTTCTTCTTCTGTATGGATACCTCCTCGCTCTCCGCCGCAAACGCTTTCGTATCCACCAACACGTAACCCTTCACAAATACACAAAGCGCAGCCACCGTATAAATGATCATAATTGCAACAGTGCACCACGAAACAACACGCACTCGTGAGCAAGTAGATGAAACTCCCTTCTCCACTTCTCGAGACTGTTGACCCACCTGGTGAATCAAACCTGCAATAGACGCATTCATATCGTCCACGTGTTTTTTCTTACGGTTTGCTTCTTCCCAAGCGGAAAAAGAGTGTTCCGTAGTAAGGGCCTGGCAAAACGCCCGCATAAACACTTCCACCCGTTGATAACGATCCTTCGGTCGAATAGCCGTAGCCTTTGCTATCACTTTTGCAACCGCTATCGGAGCATCTGAAGGTGCCGGAAAATAGCGTTCGCGGTCATCAAACGCTTCCTTCAATGCCGCATAAGTTTCTAACTGTGTAGCTCCTTCCTGCTGATATGGCAACCTTTTGTCATTAAACAGCACATAAAAAATCATTCCAAGTGCATAAATATCTCCCTGAGGAGACAGCTTTGCCCTCTTTTTACGGTATTCTGGCGCACGGTAACAGAGATTCCCTTCGGACGACACAGACTGTTCGTTGAACAGATGCGGAAAACAACTCGTAGCATTCAGCTTATAATATCCATCCCCATATACAATGGTTTCCGGCCTTATATCATTGTGTACCAATTTCCGCGAATGCAACTGCTTAAGTGCATCAGATAAATCCACTGCAAGTTTTACCATCTCCGAAGATGACAATTGCTCTTTGTCAACTCTAAGCGATTGCAATTGTTCCATTCGAAGCAACACATCTACACATGCTTCATCACCATTGTCAATGATCGCATAGTCCTGAATATGTACAATTTGTGGCACATCATTCAAGGAATACAGTACTTCTACCTCCGCAGCAACTGACTTATGCAGTTTCTTTACCTGACGTCTACTGTCAGCCATCGCGCGAACCCACTTCAGTTGGGCAACCTCTCCGGTTTCGATACTGACGATCCGATAGATTCCGCCACAGCTACTTTCATCGTTTGAAATCGCATCATGGTCAAGCAGGTTCCACCCCTTTAGTGCCGGCTGATCCTGCCATTTCTGCGGCAAATTCATCATGGTTCTTCCCTCATTTTCCATTCTTCATCTCGAAATGGGTACGAGTAACCAGTTGGTCATCTAAGTAGAACTCTATACAGAGCGTCGTTTCTGGCCAGATTCGCTCATTTGCCAGGTATAGTTCGTTCAACAAAACATCGATCATATTGATTCCATCAGCCTGATTCCAGCTGACAAAAAATGGCCGCGTATTCGGCTGCACTAAGCCCTGTTCACGTATGACATCAGAAGCATATGTCCCGTTTGCCTCCGTTCGAAGTATCCACCGGCACGGAAGATCAATCTCTGCACTTTCATCTACAGAGAAAGGAACCACTGCAAAACAACTGCCAGACTGAGATTGAACATTTCCACTCGCCATAGCGAAATCGTCAATCGAACTCATGAGGTATTTTTCGCGCAGTTCCCAATAATTGAAGGTCGTGAGCAGGCTTCTATCTGTCATTTCAAGCCGTATATCGCCACCCTGCAACCCCCACCGTGAGAAGGGATCCGCTTTAGGAACAACGATTTCCTTCGACATGGCATTTTTCCCAGACTGAACATCTCTTACATTAATCAGATACGTCACTTCAGGAATCAGGCCATCAATGCTAAGCTCCGACGCATTCTCAACCTGAACTGTCTTTGTAAGCTTTGTAAACGCCTTCTGGATCAAGGATACCTGATAAGTATTTCCTTCTGCCACTGCACCGCTATCCGTCCAAGAAACAATAACTCCATTGGACTGACTTGCGACAGAAATATCAATCGTACGTTCATCGTTTTTGAGCCACTGCTGACAACGCGCGAGATATATTGCGCATTCCTGATACTCGCCCAATTTCGTGAACTTTTGCGCTGATAGCTCAATCATATTGCGATTGTCTTGTGCAATTCCCTCCTGATACATTGCAATCGCTTCCATATACTTCTGTTCAATCGCAAGCTGTCCAATCGTATCCTCGCACGTTTGGGCAAGATCCTTTTTCCCCATGGAAATGTATAATTCTCGAGCCTGTTCAAGACTCTCCACATTCTTTTCTGCAATTCCCTTTTCCATCAGAGACTTCGCCTGCTGCTCCAACATGCTCTGACGCTGTACCAGACAAATTTCGATTCGCTGGATGGAGTCCTCCAGGCCGCCGGCTCTTTCATACGCAGTCAAAGCATCTTCATAATTCCCGACGCTTTCCGCTTGCCGTCCATTTACATAACTGAGCCATGCATCTATTGACGCAATCCACCCATCCGTTTTGAATCCTCGCTGCTGAAGTACCTTCAGCTGAGATATCAAAAGCGCATAATTGACCTCATCACCTTGAAGTGCTTCCCAAATATTCAAAAATGTCCTATAATCATCCAACATGCGGATCTGATTCAAAGATCGTTCCTTATAAACGTTGGCAGCTCTCTCGTATTCACCTGAAGCAAACAGCATCTGAAACTCGTTCACATCAGCTATTCCAGGTCCTTCGCCAATGTCCGCTACGGCATTGCCTAACAGAACCTGCAAAAGCAAAAATACGATCAGAATCGTTACACGAACGCCAGATTTCATTCGACTATGCCCCCCGTTGTTTATTACTCAGCTTCCTTTATCCAACCTCGAATTATATTTCCTTTTGAATCCTTGTATTCTATCAACTGATATCCATCCTCTTCTCCAAATATTCGGATTACAGTACCTGACAGAATACACTCGGATCGAACGTGATAAAAATCTCCAGGCCCTGCATAGACAGCAGGGGTTCCGTTAACAACGCTCGTATCCATCATCTTTTCCTCTACAGAGGGGACTCCGATCGCCACATCCACAAGACGGTTCTGTGCCACATAACCTCTAGTCGGCTTAGAATCAACCGTATATTCAATCAAGTACCAGTATCCGACCTTCTCTAAAACGTCTACACGAATTTTATCTACCCGATTTCTGCTTGCCTCCCATGTATCAGAAGTTTCGCCTTCCGAATACTCCTTGCCAGGACCCGTGCGAACTACAGCGTACTTTGAAGTAACCAGCCAGCCATCATAGCGCACGCGATCGGCGGCTTCGTATTTTTTCTTTTGTAGAGAGTAATTTCGAATAAAGCTATCCTGAAAATCGCCTAATTCCTGATAGCCCTTCATAGCAAGCTCAGTAAAACCCTTGGCTTCATAGCACCGTGCCTCACAATAACAGCGCCATTTTTCAGGCTGCCACTTCTCATGCGCAATCGACACAGATTCGAGCATGCCGAAACGTTCTTTTGAGCGCTGCAAATCTTCGAGCGGCGCGTCAGCACTCACTTTCAGGATGGAATCACAATAGAGTTTCCAGTACAGGGATTGCTTGTAGTTATCGCCTGCTTTCTCAAAATAGGCCTTCGCTTCTTCATACCTGTCCAGCATAACGTAATTCAAAGCATTTTCGTAGCATGCCGATGGATCAGCATTGCCAATGTCAGCCAGCGCCCCAAAGGATAACAAACAAGCAAGAAAAAGTAACAAAGACAGCAGACGTACACCTATGGACACTCCAACCCCCCCTGTTTGAACATTACACAACCTTTTTGCCATATCAAAGAACTAAAATAAGCAGTACACGAATGCAAGATACGCATCACAAATCGCATGCCCCTGCATATTTTAAAGCATTTGTTATATCAACACAGCATGCCGCATCGAAAAACTGCTTTTTTATTAGTATAGCACACCCGTCAAATTATGTCAATACAAGATTTTCGATTTTACACACTTTCATTGCTCATGTGTCAAGTATGGGTTATACAAAAGAGTCAAAACACCCTCAAAGAAAACCGATTGATACTCATCCGTCCAAAAGAAAACGCACGAAGCGACGAAGCGGGCGATCAGGTCAGCGAAGCGGGGGTCTTGATGGTCTTTGGGGCTGACGTAGCTGCAGTGGGTGGCGTGGAGGATCGAGAGCGCGTATTGGAATTCGTCGTAGCGGAAATGGCGCAGGGTCGAGAGGAGCAGGTTGGTCTGCTCAAGGCGGTTTTCCATATCTTTATCAGCCGCTATGAACATCATCGGCGGGTACTCCTTTTCAAGGCCGACGTAGTACAGCGGCGCGGCGTCATCCACGATCAGTCTGCGGCCGTCGAGGTTTCTTTCCTT
>CAKSUD010000039.1 GCA_934500865.1 uncultured Clostridia bacterium
AAAACAGTTATGTGAAGATTGTATAATACTGGAGGAAAATTATGAGTGAAATTGCGCTTGAGGTTAATCATGTCAGCATAGATTATAAAAATTTAATGCATATGTCAATGCATCAGGCTTTATTGAAAAAGGACGTAAAGCGTGCAGATATTGTAAGAGCGGTAGATGATGTTTCTTTTTCGGTGGAAAAGGGAAAAATTCTTGGTATTGTCGGAAGGAATGGATCTGGAAAGACAACACTTCTTCGATCTATTGCTGGAATCTTCCGACCAGATGAAGGATGGATTGATACAAAGGGAAACCGTGTTTCTCTGATGGCAATTGGTATTGGATTTAACCCCAATAATACTGGGAGGGAAAATATATTAAAGTCAGGTATGCTTTTGGGTTGTTCTCTCGACTATGTAAAAGAACATATGGAAGAAATTATTGAATTTTCTGAATTAGGAGATTTTATTGAGCGTCCGGTGCGCACATACTCCAGCGGTATGTATTCTAAGCTTTCATTTGCGGTAACAGCAATATTGGATACTGATATTATGTTGGTGGATGAAGTGTTGAGCGTTGGTGATGAGCATTTTCGCAAAAAGAGCTATAAGAAGATGGAAGAATTAATGCTTAGTAATCGCACAGTATTGATTGTATCTCATGCAACAGATACGTTAAAGAAGTTCTGCGATGATGTGCTTTGGATCAATGATGGAAAATTTATGAAGTTAGGACAGACTGAAGAGGTGCTTGCGGAGTATGATGAGTTTATGCAGCTATAGTGATAAAGCTGCATAGGTTATTTGAAAAGATACAGAAAGATTGGATACAGAAATATGTCAAAAGAATACTTATATGATTCCATGGGATATGGAATCCAGATTGATGTTACAAAAACGTATAATCCGAGCAAAGAAGGGAAAAGTGTGGACACCAGAGATCTGGGTGTCCTTTTGTGCTATCTGGGAGCAGTACACTCGGAACATGATGGAATGACTTATGAAAAAGACCCGTATGTATTGTCAAAACTTGACTTTCCTTATAAGGGAGATTGGAATTATCACGCATTAAAGGGATTTTACGGACCAGAAGAAAATGGTACATGGACAGCGCCGGAAAACACAGTGTATTTAAAAGATACAGGAATTCGCAACAGCGGGTTGAAAATGGTGTATTATGTGCCTCAATTTCTTGCAGGGATAGGTTCTATGTTAAGGATTTCTGTGGAAGGAGAATTGCTCAAAGAGATTCCACTTACAAACGAGGGAATGTATGAGGAAGTTTTCGATGTAAATAATGTAGGATTGGCTACACAGGAATATTTAGATAACGCACATCGGATTTTAAAGATTCTTTTGACAGATTTTGACCGGGTCTGCACAAAATATGGTTTGCATTACTATCTGATCTGCGGGAGTTTATTGGGCGCGGTACGCCATGGTGATCTCATTCCGTGGGATGATGATGTGGATGTTGCGATGCCGAGAAAAGATTTTGATATTTTGCTTCAACATGTAGATGAAGAATGGGGAACTGGAAAAGATATTATGTTTTTGAATTATAATCAGATGGGGAACCATTCATTTTTGGATTATATGACAAGAATTGTTTACATGAAGGAAGAAATACCTGTAAATGTATTCCGTAAGATCCATGGGAAAGGCAGAAAAGATATTGAAAATCATATGCCAATGGATATTTATGTATTGGATAATGCATCAGATAATGAAAAATACCACACGTTTCAGACACAATTTATTCGTGGACTATATGGGCTCGGAATGGGACATCGTGCATTTATAAATGAACAGGAATATACAAATCGTGATGACAAAACACAGAGGATGGTAAAAATTTTAACATCAATCGGGAAGATGATACCGCTTTCCTGGATTTTTGGATGTTATGAATGGGTGCGCAAATGGAATCGTAATAAAAATTGTAAGAATTATTTTGAATCTAATGGTTTTATTTATTGCATCCCGTGGAAATTCAAGCAGGAATGGTTCGGAGAAGGTATAAGACTGCCGTTGGGAAACATGACAGTGATGGCACCACAGAATTATAAGGCTTTTTTGAATATGCATTATGGCGATTTTATGGAGTTTCCGCCGATGCATGTGAGAAAACCGACACATAGTGAAGAAGCAAGCGGTATATTCTGATAAAAATAAAAAGAAAGCAGAGATAAATGAAGAAAAGAATATTTAGAATAGGTATCTGTGTATTATTTAGTATGACTTTGTTTTGTGTTGCTTCAAATGAGTCAGTAGAAATTATATCCGATGATAAAGCGGATGTGTGGAGCTATTCTGCTGACGAACAAACAGATAGAGGTGATATATGGAGCCTGATAGAACATATTGATGAACAAAATGTAAGTATAGATGGAAAGAGAGAAACAGAGGAATTCCCATACGGATATAATGTCGGGAAAATTCAGGATGATACAGTCGGCAGTGCAGTTTTAATTACTCCGGGAACTTCCATTGAAATTAAAAACTATAAAGTTTCTGAAGATAATGCAATTCAGGTTGAGAGCGAAATTCATCCGTGGGTTGCAGACAAATCAGATGGTGCGACATTGAATGTGGATATTATTTCAGATGGAGAAAATTTTAAATGTTCATATGATCTGACTGGAGAGAGCGGATTGCAGATATGGAATATTCCACTAGATAAATATGTAAACACAGATATAAATATTCAGATTTATGTTACGAATAAAGAAGAAAAAAGCGAGGTATGCGATTGGGTTATTTTGAAAGAGTTTTCGATTGTAACAGATCAGAAAGATATAAATGTACAGAAATTTTCGGAAACAGGTTATATTAAGTCGGCAACTTATTTTTCGGAGGAATGGCCGGCTAATTTTTGGAATAGTGAGTCAGATGACATTACTGCGGAATTTAAACAGATAAGAAAAGATGGATTTGATAGTATTATACTTGTAATACCGTGGCGTGAATTTCAGCCAGATATTTTCCCCATAGCTTACAATGAATATGCTTTTGAAAAGCTGGATGAGGTGATGAAGGAGGCAGAGAAGGCAGGTCTTGGAGTTTATGCGAGAATTGGGTATACATGGGATTTTTACGATGATGTAAATGAAAATATAGTGGATCGATATTGTCAGTTGCTTGGTGATGAAACAGTCCAAGAGGCATGGTATGCATATGTTGAGAAGATGTATGATACTTTGTCGCAGTATTCATGTTTTAGACAAGGATTTTTGACCTGGGAGGATTTTTGGAATACTCTGGGAGTATGTGATGAGATTCTAGAGATAAATCGGAGAAATAAAGCTGAGTTTATTGGATATCAGGCATGGGTACGGACAAATTATAGTCTTGCAGAATATAATGAGAATTTTGGAACGGAATACAGAGCGTATGATGAAGTGCCGGTACCAAAGAGAAATGAACCTGCAATGAGGGCAATGTATGAGTTTTATGATGATTTTCTAAATACTATACTGAAAAACTCACAGGTTGAATTCCCAAACTTATCCATGGAGGTAAGGATGGATTGGGATGTTGTGTATACAAAGGATGGAGAGACAGATTACTATAAGCATACGGGAACATTTGCCTGTGCAGATTCGTCCTATACGGCAACTATGTATGGAATTCCAATGGGATTTAAAAATGTGGGAGAGAGGGTAAGTTATGAGGAGGCATTGGAAAAAACAGAATACATCTTACAACAGTTGAAACTTCAGAATGATGATAAATCTGTCTATGTGGAACAGTTTATTTTTGCAGATAATACCCCCAAATTTAAAGACAATGCGCAGATAAAAGAAGAAGAATTGAATTTGTACTTAGAAAATGTAGCATCTGTACTTTTGAATAATACAGAAGGGTACGGTATTTGGACTTATAGAAATTATTGCGCAAATATGATTTATAATTCGCAATTTGCATTGTCGGAGAAAGGATGGGAATGTAGTGACGGAGTTAAATTTTTGGATGTAAATGATTCAAACGCCTGTGTACTAGAGGAAGGACAGAAAATAGCGCAGAGGATTTCAAACGTCAGAAATCATTTTGATGCGGATTACTATACCGTTGAATTCGAGGTTCTTGATGTTGCAAAAGCGGGTGAATTATATATAAAAATGGGCAATAATTTACAAAAGCTATATATTTCAGAACCAGAGAAAGTGTCTGTGGATATAAAAAAAGGCCTTTCGTTTGATATTGAAATAGCATCTGATGATTGCACAGTTGTGATTGATAATTTAAAGATGTATTCACAGATTCAGCAGGGGTATTTGTATGATGAAAATAATAAGGAATTGGAATGTATCAGTGGAATACGGAAATTAAATGAAATGTTGCAATAGAGAGGGATGCATGGATGAAGAAAAAGATTGTGAACGTATTTCTGGTGATGTTACTGGCTGTTTCGATGATCTGGGAAGGAATAGGGCAATTTCAAAAGCCAGACTATATATTAGCAGCACATTATTTTGCAGATGAATGGCCAATCAATTTTTGGAATGCAGAGTGGGATAATATAGATCAGGATTTAGAACAAATAAAGGATGATGGATTTAATACAGTTATTATTGTGATTCCGTGGAGAGAGTTTCAAACTGAAATTCAACCAGTTAGATATAATGATTATGCATTTTCCAGGTTGGAAGAGTTTATGGAGGCGGCTCAAAAAGCAGAACTAATGGTTCAGATCAGACTGGGATACTTGAATGATTATTATGGGGATGATAATTCGGCTGAACGATTTTATGATATTTTATCAGATGAGAATACTAAGGTGGCTTGGTTTGAGTATGCAGAAAAAATATATAAAACGTGTTCTCAATACTACAATTTTGGCGGAGGATTTATTACATGGGAAGATTTCTGGCATAATTATATGCTCATTGATTATGTTGGTGGAACAGAAAATAGTGTTTTATTTTCAGTAAAAGATGGATTCCCAGAGTATTTGTCGGAAAAGTATACCATAGAGGAGTTTAATTCGATATATCAGACAAACTTCTTGGAATTTTGGGAAATAGGAGTGCCTCAAAGATCAGATCTGTATGCTGAAGAATGGTTTTATTTTATAGACCAGTTTACAATTGATCTATTGGTAGAGACTCGAAATTATTTCCCGAATTTGTTTATGGAAGTGAGAACAGATGGTGACAAGGTTGGAACACATTCTGGTGAGGTGGAATCAATAAGTCATAAAGATACATGGGATTGTGGCAATGGAGAATTTACAACGATCATGTATAAACCGGTGCAGGGAACTTCCGGTATCGAAGGGAAGGTGTCTGCTGAGAAGGCATTAGATTATTTAGAAAAGTGGCTGGATCAGATCTATCAGAATAACGGTAAACGAAAGATATTTATAGATCAGTTTTTATATGTGGATAATACTCCGGGTTATGAGGGTGGAAATATAATATATGATGAAGAAATGCCACTGTATTTTGCAGGATGCACAGATAGTTTCAAAAAGTATACGAATGGATATGGGGTATGGGTATACCGAGATTATGGTAATAATATGCTCTTTAATCCACAATTTGCACTTGGACTGGAAGGATGGGAATATGAGGGAGAGGTTTATTGTGAAAACAGGGATGGAAGCAATAAATTGTTTATGAGTTCTGACAGTGAAGTGATGCAGTTGGTTCCGCAGTGGCGTATAATGTCGGGTACACAGGATACAACGGCATATTTTTGCTTTGATTATGAGACAAGTGAACCAACGAAATTAGTCTTGATGGTCGGAAAACAACAGCAGGAATATAATGTTGAGGGAGAGGGAAAGGCTTGTCTAGAATTTACGACTACGGAGGATATGACAGTGCATATATATTCTGATGGTAATATTATATTGGACAATATAATGTTATATAATTTTGTTCAAAGTCAGAGTCTATATAGTATGGAAGGAAAGGAATTAAGTGATTTGGCTGGTGTTAGATTATTGAACAAATTGATGAGTGAATGAGAAAAAGCTGTATGAAAGCTGGGGAGAAGTATGGAAAATTGGATTATTGGAGAGCGCATTAGTCGTGATAATAATTATAATATTTTAAGAATCATGGCCGCGATGGCGGTAATGTATGGTCATATGTATGTATTGTTGGGATTGGGAGCGCCCGTCTTATATGCTAATGAAATTAATAGTCTGGGATTTAAAATTTTAATGGTGCTCAGTGGATATATGGTTACACAGAGTTGTGTATATGACAGCCGGCTGTCACATTATGTGATAAAACGTGTATTTCGTCTGTTGCCGGCGCTTATGCTTTATGTATGCATAGCAATTTTTATTATCGGACCAGTGTTTACTGTATTACCTTTAAATGAATATTTTAAAAATAGAGTAACATGGCAATACTTATATAATGTTTTGATGAATCCCAGATTTCAGCTTCCAGGAGTATTTATGGATAATCCGTATCCCAATGTGATAAACGGATCTTTGTGGGGATTACCCATAGAAGTATGCTGCTATGTATTGATATATATAGTATTACGGTTGCTTTGTAAACTTTCTTGGAGGAGGATAGCACTATTTGGGCTTACAGTTTTGCTTTGTGCCTTGAGTATATGTCAGATTGTATTTTTGCCAGAAATGTTTGTTCCGCTTTGGGGAACAAATTGGGCAAGAATATTTATTTTGGGACCATATTTTTTTTGTGGAGCGTTATTTGCAGTTACTGATTTAAAAAAATATTGTAATATTCAGGTTGCGTTTCTGCTGTTTGTACTGTCGGTAGCATTTCATTCGGATACATACGTAATAAACGAGATATTGGCTATGTGCATGATACCATATATGGTTATTTCTCTTGGCGAATGCAGGCAGCCTGTGTTTTCAAGATTTTTTAAAAATGCAGATATAACATATGGCATATATTTGTGGGGATTTCCCATTCAACAGATATTTGTGCATACACTGATTGTAGTGAAACAATACACAATAGGTGTAAATGAGATCTTCGTAATATCGTTCGCAGCTACTTCTGTAACTGCGCTGGCATCATGGTATATTGTGGAAAAGCCCGCAGCCAGTTTGATAAAAAAAATCATGAAAAATATACCTGAAAATAATTGATGATGGTGTCAAGATTTTTCACAAATTCGATTTTTTCGAGGCGGCGCAAGCTGATTTGAACGGAACGTTTGAGAATCTATCCGCAATCAGCCATATAGAGTGGTGGACTGATTTCCAGTTTTCAAGGGAGCATCCCAAAGTTTGTGTAAACCTCCAAACTGATGTAAGCTAAAATTACTCGGTTTGGAGGTGATTTTTGTGGGTCTACAAAGCTTAGTGGTGTTTCCCAAAGTTTTTTAGGGGCATTCGGGAGGGGCTTCTTAAATCGAACCATGAATGAAAAGTCTAATCCCCCAGCTATGCTGGGGAGAATGGAAAAGTTGGAAACGGTGAGGATAAAAAAGAAAAACCTCCTGTGGTATATTGAGAATGGTGTCGCAAGCCAAACTCAACATAGGAGGTGGTCCAAGTGGACAATAAAAGCATATCACACACTAGATGGAAATGCCAATATTACATCGTGTTCATTCCAAAATATCGGAAAAAGGTATTGTATCCGTCATAATACTTTTTGACAGTCCTGCGATTCATATCATAAAACCGCGCGAGTTCTGAAAAGTTTGGTTTTATATTACTCAATTTGAGGATTTTAAGATGGGTCTTTAATACTTCGTTCATGGATAACACCTCCATGAATACAATAGCATGCTGACCTTGATTGTACATTTTTATTTTCCACTAAATGTACATATTTATTGTATCATTTACAACTGTCACTACTTGAGTATATAAATTATTGATAATGGAGATTAATGAGAAAGTGTTACGCCTTATATGATATATGTAAATTGAGTATTAAAAAAATAATAACAACTTACGCCAGATTATATGGCTTTTTTCACTGACAAAAGTAATAATTTGTATTAAGGAAGATATTAGTTTGCAGAGACGGAGGGATAAAAATGAAAAAAATTGGCGAATTAAATTTGGGATTTTCTGATGCGCAGAATTATGCACGCAGAGATAATAAAAAAATGTTTAATGATATTTTTGTAAAAAACTATTTCCTTGAAAAGATTATTAATCCTAATACTTATTTTTTAATTGGAGAGAAAGGAACGGGAAAGACGGCATATTCTGTATATTTAAAATATAACAATTACAAAGAAAATAAGACAATTTTGACATATATATCTGCAACAGATTATGATAAATTTTACAATATTAAGAAACAGAAAAATTTGGAATTGACAGATTTTGTGGGAATATGGAAAGTCATTTTATTACTATTATTAAGTAAGAGTATAACAGATGATGATAAGGTTCTATCTTTGTTCAATAAGAGTAATATTGATGATTTGTTGCGAGCAATAGATGAGTATTATATGAATGCATTTACGCCTGAAATCATTACTGCACTAAAAATTGTTGATGAAACAGAATTGGCAGCAAAATTAATTTGCAAATATTCCGAGGTGTCTGGGAAAAATGATACAAAATTAGAGTTTTCAGAGACACGATTTCAAATGAATTTATTTTATATTGAAAAGCAATTTAGTGATGCAATAAAAAGATTAAAATTAAGTAGAAATGTTAATTTGTTTATTGATGGCATAGATATAAGACCAAATGTAATCCCATATGATGACTATATACAATGTATACGTGGACTAGCAGATGCTTGTTGGGCATTAAATACAGAATTATTTCAAAATGTTAAAGATTCAAAAGGTCATCTGAAAATTGTATTGTTGTTACGACCGGACATATTTTCTGCATTAAACTTACAAAATGCAACAAATAAATTGAGAGATAATGCAGTATTTTTGGATTGGAGAACCACATATAAAGAATATAAGACCTCTAACTTATATAAAGTTTCAAGACGAATACTAGAATATCAGCAGGAAAATGTAGAAGAAGATTTGTGGGAAAAATATTTTTTGTGGACGTTTCCTACAACAAGTTCTAGTAGGGAATACGATACAGCATTTATGGATTTCCTTAGAATTTCTTTATCTCGTCCAAGAGATATAATAGTCATATTGCAGCTGTTACAAGAATTTATGCTTCGAGCAGGACAAAGCGAGGAAATGGTATTTTCAAAAGATATATATCAGAGTGATGATTTTCAAAATGCATATTCCGAATATTTTATGAGTTCTATAAAAGATCAATTATCATTTTATTATTCGGTTGAAGACTTCAATCACTTTAAAAAATTCTTTGATTATTTCAAGGATAGTGATTTTTCATATGAGGAATATGTTGATGTGTATGATAAATTTACAGAATATATTTTGACAAATGCAAAGGAAATACCAGAGTTTGTAGATGATCCTACAAAATTTTTGCAGTTATTATATGATAGTAATGTGATTGCTGCAATAGAAAATTATGGGGAACCAAATGCATATTATCATTTTTCGTACAGAGAGAAAAGTCTATCAAATATAGAGCCTAAGGTGCCTATTGATGAGAATGTTTCATATAGGTTTCATTATGGTTTATATAAAAAGGCTAAATTTGGACGCTTCTAATATGAAAGTAATATTAATGACGACTTTTAAACGAAGAAATGCTTATAAAATTATATTGTAGTTTGGTTGATATGGTTAATTAAGCTTACCTAGGATGATACGGTTTTGAAACTATAGGGGATAATAGAAGATATACAGAATGGCGAGAAGAAAGAATTGTTATAGGTATGGTAAGTTATTCCTAATAGAAGCAATCTAAAAGTTATATATTGTGGAGGAAGGAGGAAAAACGAGGAGAGAGTGTGGGTAAAAATTCAAAAGAGAAAAAAATGTTTTAAGAAAAATATGATAGGGATTTTGGGCATAGTAATCGGATATATTGTATATATTTTCTTGTTAAAAAGATACCCAGAGGTAACCTTAAAAATATTAGGGACTTTGATTATGCTTTATTGTACATACAGATTTGCAAAATCGTTGTGTTTAGATCGGGGGAGAAAAAGATTAAAAGCAATAGGTTGGATTTTTGCTATATGGACTATAAATATGGTGATATTTGTACAAGCCCAGAGTATTAATGTGGTGGATGCATGGTGTCTTATAATTGCTGTGATTTTGGGTAGTTTATGGCTTGTTCAATATTATTATAAGAAAGATGATTACACTGAAAAATTTATAATAGCACAGTGGATGATAGGTTATAGTATTTTAGCAGCATTGGTATTTATAGAAATTAAACAGATGTTTTGGATATTTAAACTTATAGCTTTATTTTTTATTGTTAGTATGGTAGATATTTGCAAACATGCCAATCGCATTAGAGGGATGATATTTATTTTAGTGGCCTATATTGAGATGATAGTAGGAAATGGTGTTCTAAATACCACACTTTTAATGGGGAGTACAGAGGACGCTTACACAAACTTTTATATTGCTGTACAAAATATGTATTCGTTGCCTATAATTGAAAGTTTGCCAGATAATCAGCAAATAGTAGAGACGATGGTTACTTATATTTTGTGTAGAATAATGGATGCTATACTGCTTGGGGTAACAATAAATATAATTTCGGATGGAAAAAGAAAATTAGAAGAGGCTCTCTAAAAAAGATGGATTTTTCGCGTTTTTATTTCTATGCGGAAATTTAGGATAAACATGTTACTATAAAGATGCATCACACAAAGCCGTGATTATGTTTAAAATTTAACTAGAGGAATCAATGACAATGAAAGTTGCTTCAAAAGACAACTTTGAAATTGCAAAGGCAATTTTGCAGAACAGCGAAACTATCGCAGAGTCGAAGGAACTGATTGTTAGCAAAGACGTGGCTGATGTTCCGTTTCTTATGGAATTGGCGAGGACTCTGGAAGTTGAGGATCGATTGGCAGCCAATGAAAAGATCATATTTATTGCAGACTTATTTGAGAATACGTTCTTTCTGACGGTCTGTCAGAGAAGAATGTATTGGAGCGAGCGCGGAAGGATTTAGCCAATAAGATCTACAAGAATAATTTCGGGACGTGTCTGTCTGATAATTCGAGAACAGAAGACAGAGGAAAGTACCATTATGTTTCATTATGCAAATTTATCGGATTTTGAATTTGAATTGTTGTGTCGGGATATCATGGAGCGGAAGATTGGCTGCCCGCTTCGCTGCTTTGCGCCTGGCAGGGATGGTGGTGTGGATATTACAGAGACAAAGTTGTCGGGATGTCATATGGTGCAGGTAAAACACTATATTGACAGTTCCTACAGCACACTGCTCTCCAGCTTAAAGAAAGAACTCCCGAAGGTGAAACAGAAACAGCCAAAACACTATTATGTGTGTTGCGGAAAAAAGCTGACAGCACAGAATATTTCCGAGATTTATCAGCTTTTTTCGGGTTATATGGACGATGCGGAAGCGGTTGTGGATTTGATGGAGATTGACCGTTTTCTGCACCAAAAAGAGAACGCAGATATTCTGGAACGGCATTATAAGCTGTGGCTGGAGTCGACCAGTGTTTTGGAGCGGCTTGGCAATCAGGATATCGCGATCGACTGTGAGGCCTTTTTCTATCGGATTGAAAAGGAACAGAAGCTTTTTGTGAAGACAAAATATTACGAGGAAGGCAGAAAGCTTCTGGAAAAAGAGCATATGCTGATGCTGTTGGGTGATCCGGGAGTGGGAAAGACCATGCTGACCAAAATGCTCGCGCTGGCTTTTGCTGCGGAAGGATACCGCATCCGCTATACGACAAACGGCGAGCTGTCGGATTTAAAACGCGCGCTCTCCGCCGACAGGGAGCGGAAGGAATTGATTGTTCTCGATGACTGCCTGGGACAGCATTATTTTAAAATGCAGGAGACGAAAGAAAACGAACTTCTGGCACTGGTCAAGTATATCATGCGTAATCCCAACAAGCTTCTGATTATGAATTCGCGGGTTACGATTTTTCACGAAGCAAAGGAACGATCGTGTGATTTCCGGTATTTTATGGAGGATGAGAATATAAAAATCCGCAAGATCGAGATGAATGGGCTGGATGAAGAGGAAAAGGGGTGGATTTTTTACAATCATCTTTATTTTGCAGGAATTCCGAAGGAATATTACCGGAATGTTTATGAGGACAGACGTTATCGGGCGATAGTCAGGCATGCAAATTACACGCCACGGTTGATTGAGTTTGTCACCAAAAAGAAAAATTACGAGCAGGTTGCACCGGATCAGTATGCGGCGTTTATTATGGACTGCCTCGAAAATCCCAGAGAACTATGGAAGGATGAATTTACGAGAAAACTTGGACCGGAGGATCGTGCGTTGCTGTTGACGTTGTATTCTCTGACTGATACGAGTGTGGAGGAATCGGTTCTTGTGGCAGCATTTTTGAAACGTCTTTCCAGCCTGGAAGGGATGGATACCACCAGAAATCTGTATGACGAGGCGCTGAGACGGTTGACAGATTCCATGGTGCAGATGATCGAGAAAAACGGCAAAAAACAGATTGGAGTATGCAACCCGTCGATCAACGATTTCCTAAAAAATTATATTCGGGAGAATCCGATGGAGCAGGCAAACATGCCGGCGTACGCAACAGAGTATGTGCAGCTGGAGCGGATCTGCCCCGGCTGCGTGGAAGAACTTGTCCGGAATGGGCGGATTTACCAGTATCATTTTCGCATGTTGGAAGCAAAGCGCGGTAAAATTCTTGGAGTTATTTGCGATAACAGCATACGGGATATGTGTCATATGGAGTTCGTGCAGGCATTCCTGGAGGAACCGGGGAGCTGCTACACCAATAAAGGAGATAGAAGCGAAGAAATCCTGTTCGCGTTGCTGCAGGAAAAAATGGACGTGTTCTATCATACAAGAGCGAAACTGAATCAGGAGACGCTGGAAGATTTTCTGATGGAACGGGGGCTGTGGGAGTATCAGACGATCGCGCGGGAGGCGAAAAAAACCGGTGGCGAATGGCTGTTTACAAAATACCGGAAAAGTTTTGTGCGGGGATTACAAAATGCTGTTGAAACGTATGCCAGGGACGTGGATCAGTCGGACTATTATGATGGATATGATGTGAATACAGCGATAGAGGAGAGTACTTTTTATAATGGTGAAGCTCTGGAATGTGATTTTTCAAGTGTAGTATTGGAGTGGGAGGAATACATCCGCGAAGACATTTATAATGAGATCATGGGGATTGTAAATAAATTTCCGGTCGAGATTGCCGCGCAGATCGTGTATGACCCCAGGGATGCGGATATCAGTACCAGTTTGATTGAGTCTTATCTGGAAGACTGGACGAAGCCGGATGACTACGACGATGATCCTGGAAGGCTTGTGCCGGGCAGAAATGAAACTGCCGGCGGTGGGGGTATGCTGGATGTGATTTTTCGGGGAAAAAGGTAGCCTGGCTGCCAGCTTTAATGGGAAAGGGAAGCACTTTGTGCCGGAAATGTGAGGAATTTATGGAAAATAAAAACTCTTGCAAAGAAAATTTTGAAATGGCAAAAACAGAGCTGCAGGACATGGAAGCTATTGCAGATTTTTTCTCAAATCCGATGATAAAAAGCGGAATGGAGATGCTGGGTGAGATTCCGGGGATCGGCAGTCTGGCAAAGAATCTTCTGGAACAGGAGGTTGCCGGGTTTCAGAAAAGGAAACGGGAAGAATTCCTAAGTTATATTACAGAGTCGGGGGAGCTGATTGTAAAAAGTGACGTGGCAGATGTCCCGTTTCTCATGGAACTGGCGCGCACGCTGGAGGTATTGAACCGGTTGGCAACCAATGAAAAGGTGCTGTATATTGCCAATTTATTTAAACATACATTTTTGCTGGCAGGGGACAGAGACATTGACCTGTATGAGGAGAATCTGAAACGGCTGGAAGAACTGTCCA
The DNA here is from genome assembly GCA_934500865.1 of uncultured Clostridia bacterium. Taxonomy (GTDB): domain Bacteria; phylum Bacillota; class Clostridia; order TANB77; family RGIG9151; genus RGIG9151. Next base: position 13,873 of record CAKSUD010000039.1, read on the forward strand.
TCAGAGAAATTACAATTCTGGCAAAATTACATCAATATAAATACAACAATGAAGCATTTTATGAAGATATAAGAAAAGATTGCGGGATCGAAAAAGACGAAGTGAAAAATATTCTGTCCGCTGTCACAAGAACCGGGTTTTGTAAAGAAAAGGTGGGGGCATATCTTGGATATGAAGGAGACGTATATTATACAACGCCACTTTTTGAAAGCTTTTTAAAATGCATCGGGGTATGTGCGGAAGAAGCAGAAAATTCGTGATTTCGCCCAATAGACAATCAAATGTAATCCGGTCTATAATACTCCCATAGGCAGGCACTTCCCACAGAGGAGGTACCCGTGTATGGGAGAAAGTTTTCAAAAACTGAATTTGACAAATGCGTACTTGTTTGCGGCAGCCATGCAGGATGAGGAAATCTGCAGAAATGTATTGGAGATTGCTTTGAATAAGCGGATTTCCAGAGTGAAGGCACACGTAGAGCAGGTGTTATTCCTTGACAGCGAGTTTAAGAGCGTACGTTTTGATGTGTATGCGTCGGATGAGGAAGAAGTTAGCTATGACGTCGAGATGCAGAACGACGATACGAAGAATCTGCCGAAGCGATGCCGCTATTATCAGGCGGAGCTGGATGTTACATCTTTACGGCCCGGGGAGGATTATCAGCAGTTAAAGCCAGGCTACATTATTTTTATATGTTCGTTCGATCCGTTTGGAAAAGGAAGATGTCAGTATGTGTTTGAAGAGTACTGCAAGGAAGCGGACATTCCGCTTGGGGATGAGACGCAGAAGATCTTCTTTAATACCAATGGCACAGATACAGAGAATGTGACACCGGAGCTGCTGCATTTGTTTGAGTATCTGAAGCAGAGCACAGAGGAAGTAGCTGTCAGACATCAGGATGAGAAAATTCTTAAAATTCACGAAAGAGTGAAATACCTAAAGCGCGATCGGAAATTGGAGGCAGGCTATATGACAATGGAGGAGTATATCCACCAGGAAGCAGAGCGAAGGGCAAAATTGATGGCAGAAACAATGGCAAAGCCGATGGCAGAGTCAATGGCAGAGTCAATGGCAAAGTCAATGGCGGAATCGATGGCAGAGTCAATGGCAGCATCAAGAGTAGCACAAAACATCCTTGCACTGCTGGAAGATCTTGGAACACTTCCGGATCAAACAAAAGAGCGCATTGCAAAGGAACAGAATGAAGATGTGCTATCTGCGTGGCT
>CAKSUD010000040.1 GCA_934500865.1 uncultured Clostridia bacterium
ACCCGCCTTTAATAATTTTTACTTATTAAAGACGGGTGTTTTTTACTTCATAATAAAATTTTCATTAATTACATTCATTACTTCTCCATCTATTATCTTTTTTCCGTGTTCGTGCAAAAATCCTTCTGCTATTCCGGAATCTTTTACTTGTTCACCAAATTCAAGTAATCGAAGATGAGTTTTAGGTGAAGGTATTAAAACCAAGAAAAATGTATTATTGTATTCATATAGTGTAGAAGGCAAGTCTATTGGAATGCATTTTGCTTTTACAAGTTCACAGATTTGCTCGAAATTATCGAATTTATAGATTATCTTTTCATTTAATTTCGCTTGTTTTCTTTTAACTTTTAGTTCCGGCAAAGAATTTTTCTTTTTCTGTGGCACAGGAGGTAAAGATTTTTCTTGAAGTTTTGTTACTGTTACAATAAATTGCCCATTGTTAACAGATGCGGCTTCGATAAAAAGCTGGCAATTGGCGGTTTTAAATCCATGCTCATATTCAGCCTGTTTCATCATATCAAGAAATAGTGTTTGTGCTTCCGGAGTATTATATCTAAGAGACTGAAAATCTAAATTTCTTTCTTCAAGCTCACTGTTAGATAGTGTAATTTTAATTTTATTATCGTTTATTTTTTCTATTTTCACGCTATTCACCTTCCTTATCTTTACTTTTTATACGGGGGATACCACCCCCTAATATGCTTTTACTATGAATTATATTATACACACATATTATGAATTTGGAAAGAATAAAATTCTGGAATGTTTAGAAAAATTTTGAGTATATATGTTAAAAAATATGGCTTTTGGAGGATGGTTGGAATGATATATATTATTCATTTTAGAAGAATAATGTTCATAGGACTATGCCTTATTTTAGGAATTGGCATATATTTAGGAGTAAGCAGTATTGACGTGATTTCTACATCTACTACAAATAGAACGGTTATAATTGATGCTGGACACGGCGGGGAGGATCCGGGAGCGATAGGGAGTAGCGGGACTTTAGAGAAAGATATAAATTTAAATATTGCCTTGAAGTTACAACAGTTTATTGAGCAAAGCGGTGGGGTTGTTTTAATGACTAGAACCGATGATGCAAAGATGGAAGGCGGTAAGAAAAATGATATGCAACTTAGGAAAAAATTAAGAGATAGTGAAGATGGAGATATTTTTATTTCAATTCATCTAAACAGTTTTCCAAGTTCGAGTTGTAATGGAGCACAGACGTTTTATGCAAATGATGAGCAGTCTAAGGAACTTGCAGAAAAAATACAAAAAAATATGGTTGAGCTTTTAGATGAAAATAATACAAGAATTGCAAAGAAACTAACTGATGTTTATTTATTAAAAAAGGTGAATATACCGTCTGTTATAGTTGAGTGTGGATTCCTTTCTAACAGTAAGGAAGAAAAATTACTTAATGATGAGACTTACCAAAGTAAAATTGCGATGTCGATATATTTGGGTATTAATGAATATTTTTCCAATGTTTAATTTCCTATAAATTTTAATAAATTTGTTGAAATTTATTAATTAAAAATATACAATTATTTAGAGAGGGGAGTGAGAGAATGAAACTAAAAGATGCAACCGTTGGTATTTTAATTATAGGCGTTATTTTGATGTTTATTACTCCACTCCCATCGTCGGTACTAGACGTACTACTGGCTGTTAATATAACCACTTCAGTTATAATCTTGCTTAATACTATTTATAGCAAAGGGCCACTAGATATGTCTATATTTCCGTCTTTACTACTAATTATGACTATGTTTAGGTTGGGACTTAACTTAAGCACAACTAAACTTATCTTAGGAGACGGACAGGGAACAGATAAAGCCGGACAGGTTATCGAGAGTTTTGGTCAGTTCGTTGCCGGTGGTAATATGGTTGTTGGTTTTATTATATTTATAATCATTACAATCGTTCAATTTCTGGTTATCGTTAAAGGTTCAGAGAGAGTTGCGGAAGTTGCTGCCAGATTTACATTGGATGCTATGCCAGGTAAACAGATGGCTATTGATGCTGACTTAAATTCGGGACTTATTAATGAAGAAGAGGCTAAGATTAGAAGAAAAAATGTCCAAAGAGAAGCTGACTTCTATGGAGCTATGGATGGTGCTGGAAAATTCGTAAAAGGAGATTCTATTGCAGGAATTATAATTACGTTTATTAACTTGATTGGTGGCGTTATATTGGGTATGATGGGTGGACAAGATGCAATGTCCGCGCTTAATGATTACGCGTTACTTACAATTGGTGATGGTTTGGTTAGCCAAGTACCTGCGTTAATTATTTCTCTTTCTACTGGTATTATCGTTACACGTGCGGGAGCAGAAACTAACTTAAGTAGAGATTTCTTAGGCCAGTTATTTACTAATCCAAACGTTATGACTATTGCTGCTGTTGTGTGTATGTTACTAGGCTTTACCGGACTTCCCACAATTCCGTTTGCAATTTTGGCTGCTGTTATGGCTCTTATTGCTTATAAGCTTAGAGGAGAACAAAAGAAAGAAGTGCATGTTGAACAGGCACAAGCTGAGGCTGAAGAAGTTGAAGAAATTCGTAAGCCTGAAAATGTTGTCAGTTTACTTCAAGTTGACCCGATTGAACTTGAGTTTGGATATGGAATTATTCCGCTTGCTGATGCGTCACAAGGCGGAGATTTATTAGATAGAGTTGTTATGATCAGACGTCAAATTGCTCTTGATTTAGGTATGATAGTTCCTGTTATACGACTTAGAGATAATATCCAATTATCTCCGTATGAGTATTGTATAAAAATTAAAGGTGTAGAGGTTGCTCGTGGCGAACTTCAAAATGACTGTGTTCTTGCTATGGACCCTGGTACTGCTGATGGAGAACTGGCTGGTAAGAAAACTGTTGAACCGGCGTTTGGATTGCCGGCGGTTTGGATTCCTGTTAAGGACAAGGATAGAGCTGAAATGAAGGGATATACAATTGTAGATTTACCTTCTATTGTTGCTACACATTTAACGCAGGTTGTTAAGAAATATGCACATAAATTACTTGGAAGACAAGAAGTTCAAACTTTACTTGATAATGTTAAGGAACGTAATCCTGTTATTGTTGAGGAGCTTATTCCAAAGGTTATGAACTTAGGAGAAGTTCAAAAGGTATTAAGCAATTTGCTTAAGGAAGAAATTTGCATAAGAGATATGGTTACAATTCTAGAAACTTTGGCTGACTATGCTCCTATTACAAAAGATCCTGAAGTTTTAACCGAGTATACAAGACAAGCATTAAGTCGTGCTATTTCTCAAAAGTATATTGATAAAAATAGAACAAATGGTGTTATTACTATTGAACCTGCACTTGAACAAGAACTTACAAGTGCTGTTCAAAAAACAGATTTTGGTTCGTATATTGCTGTTGAACCTGAGAAGATGGAGAATATTATTAACAATTTAACAAAGCAAGTTAAAGTGGCTTTGTCTATGGGTGAGCAACCTATTATCTTAACTTCACCGGCATTAAGACCATACCTAAAGAAGATGATAGAAGGAGTGCTTCCTAGCGTTGTAGTGTTGTCTTATAATGAGATAGATGCTGATGCAAGTATAAAATCTATTGCAATGTTGTCGGCATAGCTTAAAAAGTAATTAATAAGTGGAGAAAGGGTTATAAATATGAAGATACGTAGATATATGGCGAATAATATGCAGGAGGCTTTACTTAAAGTAAAGATGGATTTGGGCAATGATGCTGTTATTTTAAATACAAGAAAAGTTAAAAGGCCCGGATTTTTTAGCTTTTTAAGGACTCCACTTGTTGAAATTCTTGCATCGCTAGAAGAAGATGAAAACGAGGTTAAAAATATTCAGAATATTCCTAACCCTAAGGTTGATGAACTTGAAAATAAAGTGAAAAGTATGGAAATGATGCTTGATAAAATTTACAAGCAAATGTCAAGTCCATCTTTCCAAAATGCACCGGCAAATCCTCAAGAAGAAAAGGAGCCGGGTTATTCAAGAATATACAAGGTGTTTATTGATAACATGAGACAAAATGATGTTGAGGAAGATGTTATAAATGAAATTTTAGATTCGTTAAAGAAACAAGGAATTGATAATAATTCTAATGTAAATGAGGCTTTTAGTATTTTCCAAAAGGAAATAATTAAAAGATTAGGTGCATCAGAAGAAATTACAGTTGAGAACCAAAAAAAACCTAAGGTTATAATTTTCTTAGGCCCTACCGGAGTAGGAAAGACTACTACTTTAGCTAAAATTGCGGCTAACTTTATAATAAAGGAAAAGAAAAAAGTAGGATTAATAACTGCTGATACATATAGAATTGCTGCGGTAGAGCAATTAAAAACTTATTCTGAGATTATGGGAACACCTATTACGGTAATTTATTCTCCTAAGGAGATGAAGGATGCTATAAAGAAACATGCGGAAGATGATTTGGTTCTTATAGATACCCCTGGAAAAAGTCATAAGAATAAGAAACATTTTGATGAAATTAAGGAAATTGTTAAGAATGCAGAGCCGGATGAGGCATATTTATTAATTAGTGCTACTACTAAAATGAAGGATTGTAAGGATATTATTGAAGCGTATAGCTTTTTAGAAAATTACAAGCTTATTTTTACTAAGATTGATGAAACGTCATCTCTTGGGGTTGTATTAAATGTAAAAGAAATTACAGGGAAGTCACTTTCTTATTTTACAACGGGTCAAAGTGTACCTGATGATATTGAAATTGCTGATGTTGAGAATTTGTCTAAAAAGTTGTTGGGCAACAGTTAATTAAAAAAGGAGTTTCAACATATGGGGGATCAAGCAAATAAGTTAAGAGAAATTGTGAAAAAAGTAAATAATGACAATGTTTTAAGTACGTCGATAGAATCTCTTAAGACTAATGCAAAAGTAATTACTGTTACGAGTGGTAAAGGTGGAGTTGGAAAGACCAATATTACTGTTAATTTGGCTATTGCACTTAGTAAACTTGGACATAGAGTTGTTGTAATTGATGCTGACCTCGGACTTGCAAACATTGATGTGCTACTTGGAATAATGCCAAAATATTCCTTAGTAGATGTTATTAAAAACGGGAAAAATGTAATGGATGTATTGTGTACAGGTCCACAAAAAGTTAAGTTTATTTCGGGAGGCTCCGGAGTGGAAGAACTTACAAGGCTTTCTGCAAATGAACTTGAAAGCTTTGTGAAAAACATAGCATTACTTGATAAAATTGCAGATGTTATTTTGATAGATACAGGTGCCGGAATTTCTGAAAATGTCATAAGGTTTGTTATGGCGGCTGATGATGTGGTAGTTGTTACTACACCTGAACCTACGGCGATTACTGATGCATATGCAGTAATAAAGGCGATTGGCGTGAGAAATAAAAATAAGCCTGTAAAGCTTATTATAAATAGGACTGAGACTGCAATAGAGGCTCAGACCGCTATGCAAAAACTAAATACAGTTAGCAAGAAATTCTTAGGGGTTAAGTTACAGTTTTTGGGATATATAACCAATGACACTTTGGTTGCTAAGTCAGTAAAGCAACAAAAGCCGTTTGTTTTATGTTTCCCAGAATGTACAGCTTCTAAAAATCTTAATGAGATAGCGAAGAAAATTATGGGACAATCGCAAAACAATGTTAAAAATTCCGGAATAAAGGGATTTTTTAATAGACTTTTTGTGTTGGATGAAGAGAAATAGTAATTTTTAAGAAGGATTTTTGATGTTTGATGTAGTATTTACAGTTGTAACACGGAACTTATAGTGTTTTGCAAAATTTTGGATTGAGGAGGAGCACAATGGAAGAGAAGCTTCAAAACAGCGAAGAAGATGTTGCTTTGTGGAATGAATATAAAAAAAGCAGGTCACCTGAAATAAAAGAAGCATTGATTTTAAAGTATGCTCCATTAGTTAAGTGCGTGGCCGGTAGAATAGGTATATATTTCGGGGGTAATGTTGAGTATGATGACTTGGTTAGTTACGGAATATTTGGACTTATTGATGCTATTGAAAAGTTCGACTTGGATAAGGGTGTAAAGTTTGAAACTTATGCATCTCTTAGAATTAGAGGGGCGATTATTGATAGTGTTAGAAACCTAGACTGGATACCTCGTTCGCTTCGCCAAAAGAGTAAAGATTTAGAAAAGATATATTCTGATTTGGAACATGAACTTGGGCGTTCTGCTACTGATGAAGATGTGGCTAAGAAATTAGGCATTAGCTCTGAAGAGTTTGGAAAGATGCTAAATGATATAAATATTTCTTCTCTAGTTTCGTTAGATGAATTTATGGAGCAAAACTACGACCATGGAGTTTCTCCTAAAGAAACTTCTAAGGAAATGCAGCCTGAGGGATATGTTGAAAAAGCAGAATTGAAAAATATATTGGGTAAATCGATAGACTTACTTCCTGAGAAGGAAAGATTGGTTGTTTCATTATATTATTATGAGGATTTAACCTTGAAAGAAATAAGCGTAATTATGAATGTATCGGAATCGAGAATTTCTCAGTTGCATACAAAGGCAATATTACGATTAAGAGGTAAACTTGCAAGACAGCAGAATATATTATTAGACTAGTTATTGTATTTAATTTTGTTTTACTCCGGGAGGGGTTTATATGGGAGTATCTCCGCTTGATATGCAGGTTATGATTCCTAAGACGGTTGACGTTGCTAAGCAACAAAGTTTGGAAGCACATAAAATTAATGGTGACCAGCAAAATATTGTGCAGAAAGAAAATGAAAGGCAGTCAGAAGATACCAAAAAAGTGCATGATAGGAATAAAACCGAAAAAATTTACGTGGATGAAGAAGAAAAAGAGAAAAAAGGGAAGGATAACGACAACGATAAGTCGAATAAGAAGAAAGAAGATAAAGATACAGAAGATGAAGGTATGTCCGAGGTAATAAAAAAATATCATTTTGATGCTTCGGTATAATTAAGAAAAGGGGACTATAAATGGTCTATGCAATGTTTGTTTGTATAATTACATGTGCGTTGTTTATTGTTTCGACTGTTAGAATGGTTTCTGTTAAACGTTGGATGAAATCGCAAATTGGCGTATTGGAAAGCAAGAAACAGGAACTTGACGAGATGATTCTTTCAGCTAGTGATATGGTACATGAATTAAATCACGTATCGGATTATGTTATAACTACTGTTGAACAGAAAAATAATGAATTGGCTGATACATTAAAGACTGCCGACGAAAAACTTTTTGAGTTTAAAGAGATTTTCGAGTCTAATGATAAGAATAAGGTTATAGATTTCCCTTCAATGGGTATAAGTCAAGCTGTTGTTCATAGCAAGAAAAATGAAATAGAAGAGCTATATAATGATGGTTATTCTGTTTCTGATATAGCTCGTGAGCTTGGCATCGGAAAAGGCGAGATTGAACTTATGTTAGGAATTACAGAAAGATATTTAAGTTTAGCAAATTAGACAGTTTAGAGTTAGTATAAATAATGTGGTTTATGGAATTTGACATTTAAAACGAATATGTGTATAATATGAATAAAGAAGAGGAAACCGAATCAACGGTTGGCTCAGTATATGATTAAAAAATTAACCGCTACCTTTGCCGAGGGCGGTTAGTTTGCTTTATTAGTGAAAATTATCATAAAGAAGATGATAAGAACTAAAATTCTGATAATCGTTCTAAATATGTAATTATTCTTCATAAGCATCACCTCCTTTATAGGAAGTGAGCCAACCGCTGACCGTTATGGGTTTCCTCTTGAAAAAATACTATCATAAATATGGAAAATTTTCAATAGCAAGTTTACCACATCTTGCCATTTTTTATTTTCTAGGAAAGTTCGAGCTATGAGTTAAAACTTTAACTTAGTACAAACCCGGTCTAATTAAAATTTAGCTGATGAAATCAGCGTTAAAAATTTTAATTAGTAGCTCGAACGACCGCCAGAAAACAAAAAAGATTTCCTTGATATTGTTGACCGAAGGTCAACATGGTGTGGACTTTAGTCCACTTTTTTTATTTTAAACCTGTGGGACAAAATATAGACAGTATTTCTTTTTTGTTTAAAAACTCTTGTTTTTTAGGTGATTATTATATATGATAAAGACGTGAAAGTGACCTATAAAAGGTGGGGGAAAATATGAAGTGTAAAGATTACTATAGTTTACTAGAAATAAAGCGAACAGCGAGTGGTGACGAAATTAAGAAGGCTTATAGAGCCCTAGCTAAGAAATATCATCCTGATGCTAATATAGGAAATGCTGAGGCAGAGGAAATATTTAAGGATATTAATGAGGCGTATGAAGTTTTAGGAAATCCTGAGAAAAAAAGAAAGTATGATTCTATATTAAATAGATTTAATTTCTTGTCCGGCTTTGAGTTTGACCCAAGTAAGTTTGGTTTTAAACATGAAACAGAATTCTCAGGCAGCACAGACGGTGCTTTTAGCGATTTCTACGACTTGTTTTTTGGTCAAGATTCTGTTGAGTTTGATGACAAGACGTTTGAAACAGCATTCTATAAGAAGGAAGAACAACTTTTATTTAAGCGTGGAGAAGATGTATTTGTAAATTACGAAGTGACGTTAGAAGAGGCTTTTCATGGTTTAGAGACTACAATTCATGTAAAGACTGCTGCTAACAAAATTAAGGAGTATGAAATTACTATTCCTGAAGGTTCTAAGACCGGAGATAAAATTAAGTTGATGGGTAAAGGGTTACCTGGAGTTATTGGAGCTCCTCCAGGAGATTTATATGTAAATATTATTGTTAAGAAGCATGATTTGTTTACTATAAAGGGTAAAGACCTTGAAACGGACATCTTAATTACACCTTGGGAAGCTATATTTGGTGGTAGAGCTATTATTGATGGAATTGACGGAAAATTGAATGTAAAAATTCCTGCTGGGGTACAGACTTCGGATAAACTACGAATTGCCGGTAAAGGTTATAAAAATGGTGTGAGTCGTGGAGACTTACTTGGAAGAATTAAAATTGTTGTGCCAAGTAATCTTACTGATAAAGAAAAGGAGTTATTTAAAGAACTTCAAAAGATTTCTAATTTTGAACCGAGGAAGGTGATGTAGTTATGCATAAAGCGTTACTATACATTGCAGGTGGAATTAACTTAGCTATTGGAAGTTTATTATTACTTATTACTTTGGTTTTTGGTTATGGATTTGGTTTTGAAATTGTTCCACTTCTTATATTTTTAGGAACAGGTGCAGTTTTTACTTATGCAGCGAGTCGAGACGAATTAAATTCTTCTTTTAATAAATTTGTTTTGATTTCGGCAATTTTAAATGTTTTTACTTGCAATATTGTTTCGTTTGTTTTGGGCGTAATAGGCTATGCTTATTTACCAAGTAATACAGGAAGTGAAAGCGTTAAAAATGTTAAAAAAGAACTTACTGCTGAGGAAAAAGAAGCTAGAAGAATGAGAAACATTCTAGGTCTTGGGGTTGGACTTGTTGTTATTGCTGGTGTTGTGTTTGCTACTTCTACATGGGATACATTATCCGGTAGTGCAAAGACTATAATTCTTGTTTTCTCTGCAATTTTATTCTTCTTGGTTTCAGTTTTGGCAGAGAAGAAACTTAGTCTTAAGATTTCCGGTATGATGTATTATATGCTAAGTAATGTTTTGCTTGCTGTATCTATTTTGGCTGCCGGGTATTTTGAAATCTTTGGAAAATGGTTTTCACTAAATGGTGCAGGAAGTAATTTATTTGTTGCTGTTTTGTGGGCAGTTATCGGAGTTTTATCCGGCTTAGCGTATACTAAGTATAAAAATAAGAGAATTTTATATTTAATGTATTTGTCTTTGATGTCGGTTATATACTTTGGTGTTTTGGCTACTGGACTTACTTGTGATTTCTCTATTTTGATTGTTAGTGTGATTTTGGCTATTGGAGCTTTATATAAGAAGACAGATGTTTTTTGCAAGTTTTCTAAAATAGCATTGCCGGTTTTAGCTGTAATCTTGTTTGGAAATATTATAAAGCTAGAGGATAATACGATAATAAGTTTAATTTCTTTTATTGTTTTATCTGCGACACAGTACTATTTAGCTATGGTTGAGAATAACGAGTTCTATAAGGTGTTTGCACCACTTTCGACTGTTATTAATGCTACTGCTATTAGTTTAATTGGTGAGACGAAGTCAGAGGTGTTATTACTTCAAATAGCTTTGATAGCTCTTGGTGTATATGCGATTGGATATTATAAGCGAAATGATAAGCTTATCTCTAATGTTTCCTCTGTTGTTGCTAATTTGACATGGTTATATGTTGTGATTGATGCGTTAGATTTAGGTTTTTATTATTTAGCTGTGGTTACTGCAGTTGTAATGCTTGGAACTTCTATTATTGTTAGTTTAGATAAGAATAGCGATAAGTATCATTACGAAAAAATAGTTGAACCTATTAAAGTTTTTATATTAATACTTACTGTTTGCAGATTGATGGAATCGCTTGGCGTAATTGGAACTATTGCTATTGAGTTAATATTTTTAGTTACATTCTTTTTAATGTATTTAATAAGACGTGGAACATTTAAGTTTGTTTATTTTGCCCTTACTTGTGTTGTTGCACTTTGGACATTAATTACTTTTAGAAATGATTTTGCACCTGTTACTCAAATAGTGAATAGTGTTGTTATATTAGGATTATTACTAAGCGCCGTGATGAATAAGGAAGGAAAGTACATTAATTTCAAAGAGGGGTTATATATCGGATTATTATTATCTATTCTTTCGATATTTACCGGATTTGCTGAAAAGTATGAAAATTTAGAACTTGTTTGTGCAACAGGTATTCTTATAATCTATGCTATTGCGTTCTTAATTGTTCGTAAGGATAACATATTAAAGCTTATAACTACTTTGGCGGTACTTATTCCGTATTATATTACATTAAATAGTTTAGTGGATATGACTATGAATAGCGATAATTTTGTGTTTGTAAGGAATATGGAGCATGTATTTGGAAGTATCCCTTGGTTAGTTATGATTATTGTTTATACAAGAGGTTTTTTACAAAGTGTAGAGTACAAGTATACGAAAGTTATTGAGGCTGCGGCATTGTCTGTTTGGTATATTTATGCTTTATCGCGTGTATGCTCTGAAACGGGAATATTTGTTGGAATTGTTGCACTAATTTCAATTTTAGTTGGCTATAAGTCAGAAAAATATGTTGCGTTTTATTACACCGGTATTGTATTTACAGTAATTAATTTGTTTATGCAGTTAAAGGATGTATGGGATTTTATTCCTGTTTGGGCATATATTTTAGTGGCCGGACTTGTTTTAATTGGGATTGTTACGTATAAGGAATATTCAAAGACGAAACCTAAATGTGAGAAAGTTGTGCCGGAGATTATAGAGCCTGATGCGACAACAGTAAAGAAGTCACAAGTTGATAACAGAGCTATTATAGTTGGTAGCATAATTTATTTTGGAATTTTAGTGTTTGCCGTTATACAATTTATATAAGAACAAATTTTTTGAAGGCTGTAAAAAAACTCATTTTTTGAGTTTTTTACAGTCCTTTATATGTTAGAAAAGGTGATTGAATTGAATACTATTTTATTAAATTGCAATAAGGAAGATTTTAAAAAAGCGGGTGAGATAATAGCTAGTGGTGGTACTGTTATTTTTCCTACTGAAACTGTGTACGGTCTTGGAGCTAATGCGCTAGAAGATGAGGCTGTAAAAAAGATTTTTATTGCTAAGGGACGTCCTTCGGATAATCCTTTAATTGTGCATATCGATTCGTTTGAAAAGATAGATAGATATGTAGAAGAAGTGACAGAGAATGCAAAAAAATTGGCTGATGCTTATTGGCCCGGTCCTATGACTTTAATTTTGAAGAAAAAAAGTATTATTTCTGATTCTGTTAGTGCGGGATTGGATACTGTTGGTATAAGAATTCCTGAAAGTGAGGAAGCAAGAGAGTTTTTACACGCGTGTGATTTGCCTGTTGCTGCTCCTAGTGCTAATTTATCAGGAAGTCCAAGTCCTACAACGTATAAACATGTTGTAGATGATATGCTAGGAAGGGTTGACGCCATAATTAATGGCAAGGACTGTGACGTTGGAGTAGAATCAACAGTTATTGACGTAACCGGCGATGTCCCTGTTATACTTCGTCCTGGTGCTATAACTCCTGAGATGGTAGAGAAAGTTTGTGGAAGTGTGATTATAGATAAAGGTGTAAATGGTGTTACGTCTAGTGAAAAGCCTCGTTCTCCAGGAATGAAGTACAGACATTATGCACCTAAGGCTAAAGTTATCCTTATTGAAGATGATGAAATTGAAAATATAGTTGAGAAAATGCTTAATGAAGCCAAGAAGGATGCGGATAATTCTATTATCTTATGTACAGAACAGACAAAAGAGTATTTTAATGGTTTTAATGTTATGGTTATAGGTGATAGAAACGAGCCTAAAACTGTGGCAAGAAAATTGTTTGATGCTTTTAGAAGATGTGATGAACAAGGCTATAAGTTTATAGTCTTAGAAGGGATACAGGAAGAGGGCATAGGCTTAGCTGTTATGAATAGAGCGCATAGAGCAGCTAATGCGTAGATAATTTCTGTAAGAGGTATTTAAAAATACGAAGGCTATCGCCAATATACATAAATGTCGCTCCAAGGACTACGTTTTATAAGGTTCTAGCCAAATTACCGACCGTCGCTCAAAGTCGACATCCTTGTCGACTTTCGCTCAAAATTTCATCCGCGAAATTTTGACGGTCTTGCCTTCGGCAAATTTGGAGAACCGGATTAAAACTCCGTAAAGTCGCTCTATTTATGCATATTGGCGATAGCCTCCTTAGTACTATAAATTAATTTACATAGCTTTGGTAGTTCAAGTATGAACTGCCTATTTTTTTTACATAGTCGAGTATACTTAAACGTTTTATTGTGTATGGTGCTAATATATTTATTTCGCCTATTACGTCGTTACCGATTATGAATTGTACTGTACCGAGTGGTTCGTTTATTTCTATGGGAGCAATGATATTTTCTTTTACAATTTTTCTTACGGCTAAATTACTTTTTTCACTTTCTGTTAGAGGTAGTATAAATGATGATTCATAGATTGGTTTAATGCTTGTTTTTGTTCCTTTTTTTATCACTATTGAAAAATTTAATGGATACAGCTCTTTTAAGTCATATAGCTTATAATTATCAAAGCAGTAATCTAAGATTTTAACACTATCATTTATTCTTGCTTTAGATGATGGGTCTCCTAATAATACTGCAATTATTTCTAAGTCATTACGTTTGGCAGATGCGACTAAGCATTTCCCGGCAAGACTTGTATATCCGGTTTTTACTCCGTTTGCTCCTTCATAAAATGAAAGTAGGGGATTAGTATTTGAGAGTTGTTTTGTCTTGCCATTTTTGAATTTCATAGTATAGTGAGAGGTAGATACAAGCTTCCGTATTGTGGGATTGTTTAATGCGTATTTTGCTATTATTGCCATATCGTATGCGGTGGAGTAATGTTCAGGAGAGTCTAGACCATGGGGAGTTACAAAGTTTGTGTTTAGTGCTCCTATTTCTTTTGCTTTTTCATTCATAAGTTTTGCAAATTCTTCTACTGTGCCGGAAGTATGTTCGGCAATGGCAACAGCTGCATCATTGCCTGAGTTTAGCATTAAACCATACATAAGCTCGCTTAGTTCTATTTCGTCATTTTTTTTCAAGTCAACTGATGAACCACCGGTCCAGGTAGCGTTATTGCTTACAACTACGGTGTCTGTTAGTAGATTTTGCTCTAATGCTACTATTGCTGTCATTATTTTTGTTGTACTTGCCATTGGCACTTTTACGTTCGCATCTTTTTCGTATATTATTCTACCGGTTGATGCCTCAATTGCTATCGCACTTTTTGCAGATATGCTAGGAATTGCATAACTTGCAGTAACATTAAAAAGTATAAGAAATAGAAAAACAATTAGTGTTTTTTTCAAAGTGTATTACCCCCAATTCTTTTAAAATATATATGATTAAAAAATAAAAAAAAGCACCCCGAAGGGTGCTTTTTATGTTAGGACAGGTAATAATCCAAGGCGGAAAGCAAGAAGTCTTGCACGGTTTTATCCTCGCAGGACGTCCTGGGAGTGAAGATTTCACCTATGTCACGCTTGAATAATACAAACTCTCCATCTTTTTGTAAGATGAACATCTTTTTTGTTAACAACATCTTGTGGTCGTACACGAATTTTGTGAGAGGCACACCCTTTTCGTTTGTAACACCGTATCCGGTCTTTGTTTTTACAACAAAGAAAGGTAGACCTTTTTGAGCCGAGATGGAAAGATAATTCGAAAGAATTTTCTCTCCACTTAGAGTATACCAATCGCAAAGGTCTTTTCTGTGGACGTAAATTCCGATATTCTCAATAATATGGAAGCTGTCGACAAACTCATCAAAGAGTAAAGTGCCATCCGGGAGAAGCAGATTCTTTTTTTCTTCTCTAGTAACTTGTGCGACAAACTTGCGCAGGTTAGGTTCATACTTAAAGGGCATTGCGGTGTCAAACTTGTCGAACTTGACCTTACCAGTAATGTCATAGAAGGTGTGGCTGCCATTAATTCTTACAAGTATTGGTAGCTTTGCATAATGAGAAAAATGTGGGGCATATTCAAACTCCATAGGGGTACAAATTGTACCTGTACTGTCTGCATATCCCCATTTTTCGTTTATGCAAACTCCGATTAGATTGTCATTTCCCATTTTCGTGCTTACATCGTCAAATTCTGTTGTGGAAAGGCTACCGTTTTCAAGCAAGAAACGCCATTTACCATTGATATTAAGACAAATGAAGTTAGGATTTCGATAGACAATCATATTATCTGTTGAGCCGGTGCGTATGGTGTGGAGAACTTTAGCAGACGAGGTACAGATTTTGCAGAAGTTTCCGCTCATCAGTGCAAAGAAATTATTCGGTAACTGAATGATTTCTTCGTAGGTGTCCGCGAGAATCGGGGTCGAATTTTCATCGACTAGTGTGTAACGGGGTACGATTTCGAGTTTCATAATTACTCTCTTTCTGCCACATTTGTGGCTACGTCCTTCCATATAAGCTATATGGAA
>CAKSUD010000041.1 GCA_934500865.1 uncultured Clostridia bacterium
TCAGTCTTAGATGCTGTAGCAGCCATACTTCCATCAAGTAATTTCTTTCCGTTAAATGTTGTTGATGTTGAAATACGATCGATTTCATCTCTTAGAGTACTTAACTCGTTTGAGATAGATGTTCTATCGTCATCTGTTAATACACCAGTGTTTTGTGCTTTAATAACAAGTTCTCTCATTCTTTGTAGAATGTCTGTTGTTTGTTGCAATGCACCTTCTGCTGTTTGTAATAATGAAATACCGTCTTGAGCATTTGATTCAGCTTGGTCTAAGCCTCTGATTTGTGCTCTCATCTTTTCACTGATTGCTAGTCCTGCAGCGTCATCTGCTGCACTGTTAATTCTTAAACCTGAAGATAGTTTTTGAATTGACTTTTCAACCTTTCCTTGATTTACTGTTAATTTGTTTTGGGCATTTAATGCCATTACATTGGTATTGATTCTCATAATAAATTCCTCCTTGAATTTTTATTTTTTTATTTTCATCCATGACTTACATATTAACTTAAGTCTGCTCTTACTGTAGTAAAGTAAGAATTTTTTCAGGCTGTTTGTTTGCCTGTGCGAGCATTGCCATTGCAGATTCATTTAGAATACTGTTTTTGGTGTATGCTACCATTTCTTCTGCCATATCTACATCTCTAATTCGAGACTCGGCGGCTGTTAAATTTTCTTGGGTAGTAGATAAGTTATTTGCTGCATATTCCATTCTGTTTTGGACTGTTCCAAGCTTTGAACGTTGTTCAGTTACTTTGCTCATTGCAAAATCAATTGCGTTAAGCGTTTCGTCTGCTTTGGCTCTAGTGCTAATATCAACAGTGAATTTCTCATCGTGATTTGCTCTATTTAGTCCCTTAGATGTCATATCTCCTATTCCTACTGACAATAAGTCTTGAGAATAAGTATTTGCACCAATCTTGAAATCTGCTTTTTTCCCTTGAGTTTCATCAGATGTTTTTAGTGTACTACCATCTATCGCATCTGACACTTTGATTTCTTCAGTACCGTAATCAAGTATTATTCCGGCTTCTTGGAAATTTACATTTCCACTTATAGATGCAGTTGCATCCGCATAAGTTTGATCCGAATAAGTTACTTTTGTTTCGCTTCCGTCAGTCCATTCAACTTTGAGTTTTTGTTTTGCTGCGTCAAAGGAAAATGTGTAAGTTGTATCTGCATTTGCATTAGATACATCTGCATTTACTAAATTACCTAATCCTTTTGTTTCTAGCCTAACTCCCATCTCACCATTTAATAGTTTCTTACCATTAAATGTTGTTGATACACCGATTCGATCAATTTCATCCCTTAGTGTACTTAACTCATTGGTAATTGAAGTTCTGTCGTCCTCCGTCAATACGCCTGTGTTTTGCGCCTTAATAACAAGCTCTCTCATTCTTTGAAGAATGTCGGTAGTTTGTTGCAGGGCACCTTCTGCAGTCTGTAATAACGATATACCGTCTTGTGCATTATCTTGTGCTTTTCCCAAGCCCTTAATTTGTGCACGCATTTTTTCACTAATAGCTAGTCCAGCTGCATCATCGGAAGCTCCGTTGATCCTTAAACCTGAGGATAATCGTCCTACTGATTTTTCTACGCTACTTTGATTCTTAGACAGCATATTCTGTGCGTTTAAGGCCATTACATTTGTATTGATTCTCATTTTCTTCCCACCTCCTTTTTTATATTTTTTTAAAACAAAAAACAGATAAATGCATCATCCTCAGAATTCCGGACCCGAGCAACTGAAAGCTAAGGATATATTATCCCCACCTTCGGTTTCTCTTCATAAGTATTCGTCCGTGAACACTGAAAATCTTCCTTGATTATTATGTCTATCCGGAATTCGAGTTTGGTACTCTACCCGTTCATAATATATATCGACACATTAAGGAAATACTTAATAGTTTTTTGAAAAGTTTTTTGATTTTATGTAAACTTTTTAGAAGCTGGATTTTATGCGTGTTTGAACAACATTTTTTGTTACATAAAAGCTCCGTTTTTTTGTTAATTTTGGCACTAAAAAACCTTGCATTTATTGGCTTCTTATAATATAATAACTGTGTTTGAAAGAGTTTTTAAAAATTTTGCATTAATTGCGTTAATTTATGAAAGGATTTGGATTTATGGATAACGAAAATACAGAAATTGAAGAAAAAATCATTGATGTCGGTATTGAAAGTGAAATGAAAAAATCTTATATAGATTATGCCATGAGTGTTATCGTTGCTCGTGCCTTGCCTGACGTTAGAGATGGTCTAAAGCCTGTTCACAGAAGAATTCTATACTCTATGAATGAGCTTAATATGACTCCGGACAAGCCTTACAGAAAATCTGCTCGTCTTGTCGGGGATGTTTTAGGTAAGTACCACCCACACGGAGATGCTGCTGTTTATGACAGTATGGTTCGTATGGCACAAGACTTCTCACTTCGTTATATGCTAGTTGATGGTCACGGTAACTTTGGTTCAGTAGATGGTGATAGTCCTGCTGCTATGCGTTACACAGAAGCAAGAATGTCTAAGATTACATTAGAAATGTTGCGTGACATAGATAAGGAAACTGTTGATTTTGTTCCTAACTTTGATGATACATTAAAAGAACCTGATGTTTTACCTGCAAGATTCCCTAACTTACTTGTTAACGGTTCTTCCGGTATTGCGGTTGGTATGGCTACAAACTTCCCACCTCACAACTTAGGTGAAATTGTTGATGGTATAGTTAAGGTTATTGATGAAGATAACGTTACTATTGAAGATTTAATGAAGATTGTTAAGGGGCCTGACTTCCCTACTGGTGGTATTATAATGGGTAAAGAAGGTATTAGAAATGCTTATACTACAGGTCGTGGACGTATTATAGTTCGTGCAAGAGCTGAAATTGAGGAACTTGGCAACAAGCAAAGAATTATTGTTACAGAACTTCCTTACCAAGTTAATAAGGCTCGTCTTATTGAAAACATTGCTAATCTTGTTAAGGATAAGAGAATTGAAGGCATTTCTGATTTGCGTGATGAATCAGATAGAGAAGGTATGAGAATTGTTATTGAGTTAAAGAGAGATGCAAATGCAAATGTTGTATTAAATCAACTTTATAAAAATACTCAAATGCAAGATACTTTCGGTGCTATTATGCTTGCTCTTGTTGATAAAAAGCCTCAAATCTTAAATTTAAGACAATGCATTGACCTTTACATCGACCACCAAAAAGATATCATTTTAAGACGTACAAGATTTGATTTAGCTAAGGCTGAAGCTAGACTTCACATCTTAGAGGGATTAAAAATAGCTCTTGATTACATCGATGAAGTTATTAAGATTATTCGTGCTTCTTATGATGATGCTAAAGAAAAATTAATGGAGCGTTTTGGTCTTACTGATATCCAAGCACAAGCTATTTTGGATATGCGTCTTAAGACCTTGTCAGGTTTGCAAAGAGAAAAAATCGAAGCTGAATATAATGAATTAGTAGAAAGAATTAAATACTTCAAGGAGATTTTAAGTAGTGAAACTTTAGTTTATAAGATTATTAAAGACGAATTACTCGAAATTAAGGCTAAGTTTGCTGACCCTAGAAGAACTGCACTAGAAGCTTCTGCTGATGATATTGATATTGAAGATTTAATTAAGGAAGAAGATTGTGTAATTACACTTACACACTTTGGATACATTAAGAGATTACCTGCTGACACATATAGAAGTCAAAAGCGTGGTGGAAAAGGAATTACAGGAATTACTACTCGTGAAGAAGACTTTGTTGAAAACATCTTTATTTCTTCTACACACCACTACATTTTATTCTTCACAAACACAGGTAAAACATACAGATTAAAAGCTTATGAAGTCCCTGAGGCCGGACGTCAAGCTAAAGGTACAGCAATCGTTAACTTACTTCAACTTGCAGCTGACGAAAAGATTACTGCTGTTATTCCTATTGCTGAGTATACAGATGATGCATACTTACTAATGGCTACTAAGAATGGTGTTATTAAGAAAACAAACCTTATGGAATATGCAAATATAAGAAAAGCTGGTCTTCAAGGTATTACATTACGTGAAAACGATGAATTAATCGATGTAAGATTAACAGACGGTTCAAACAAAGTTGTAATGGTAACCAGACATGGTTTATCTATAACATTTGACGAAAAAGATGTAAGACCTATCGGCCGTGTTTCTCAAGGTGTTCGTGGTATTGACCTTGGTGATAATGACTATGTTATAGGTATGGAACCTATCGTTTCAGATAATGTATGTTTACTTGCAATTACTGAAAATGGTTTTGGAAAACGTACTGAGGTTGAAGAATATAGAGTGCAAACTCGTGGCGGAAAAGGTGTTCTTACTTATAAGATTACCGATAAAACCGGTGAGGTTGTTGGAATAAAAATTGTTAAAGAAACTGATGATATTATTTTAATTAGCTCAGACGGAACTATCATACGTCTGGCAGTTAAAGACGTAAGCGTTTTAGGCAGAAATACTCAAGGCGTTACACTTATGAGAATGCCTGAAGGTGTTCAACTTGTAAGCATTGCGAAAGTTACAGATGAAGAAGAAGAAATTGAAGAAAACTAAATAACAAATACACTTTTAATAGAAATTGCTCTGCTTATTTTGAAAGACTAAAGTATTATTTAGTTTTATACAGAATAGCAGAGCTGTTTTTTGTGAAAATTACCTTTTAGAAAGGAAGTATATTTTTAATGAAACTGCCACTTAGTGTTAGAATAAGAAATAAAATAACTCCTGCACAGATAATTATTCTCGGATTTTTATTAACAATTTTAATAGGCACACTATTACTTAAATTACCCATCTCACACAATGGTCCGCAAAAAATATCTTTTCTTGATGCACTATTTACATCAACCTCAGCTGTATGTGTGACAGGACTAATTGTAAAAGATACCGCTACAACTTGGTCAGGATTTGGGCAAGGAGTAATACTATTTTTAATTCAAATAGGTGGACTTGGAATAATGTTTCTTTTTTCAATATTTGCCATTATTACAAAAAAAAGAATAAATCTAAAAGAACGATTAACCATGCAAGAAACAATTAACAGTCCATCGTTAAGCGAAACAGTAAATATGTTTTTTCAAATACTTGTTACAACGCTATCAATAGAATTAATAGGCGCATTACTGCTACTAAAAGAATTTTATCCGATATGGGGACTAGGCGGAATATGGAAAAGTATATTTTTATCAGTTTCTGCCTTTTGTAACGCAGGATTTGACATCCTCAGCACAAAAAATTACCAGTTTCAAAGTATCGTATCCCTAGCTAATAACCCTGCCGTTTTAACAACTCTCGCTATGTTAATTATAATTGGTGGACTTGGATTTGTTGTTTGGAAAGACATATGGGAAAATAAATTCAATTTTAAAAAATACACATTGCACTCAAAAATAGTTTTAATTGCTACAGGAATATTAATCACATTAGGTACTTTCCTATTCTTTGTATTTGAAGTAAATAATACAAGCTCAATTGCAGATATGCCTTTTAACTTAAAACTCACAAATTCATTTTTCAACTCAGTATCTCCGCGTACTGCCGGTTTTGCATCGATAGACGCAAAGAATCTTAAGGAAAGCACAAACTTCTTAACAATTCTTCTTATGATTATAGGTGGTGCTCCGGGCTCAACCGCAGGCGGAATAAAAGTTACTACATTTTCAATTTTGATTTTAACAGCAATATTCTTTATGATGGGACACGAAGATGTGCAAATAATGAAAAATAATATACCACATCAAATAATATTTAAGTCAATGTGTATATTTCTACTTGCACTACTATTAATTTCGATAGGAACGTTTGTATTACTTATGGATAACACCGGGATTCCACTCTTAGACGCTTTTTATGAAACATCCTCTGCATTTGCAACTACCGGATTATCAACAGGCATTACCCCTACCTTGCATATTGCCTCAAAGCTTATATTAATATTAATGATGTTTTTCGGACGTCTAGGGCCACTTACAATGGTAATCGCCTTTTCACAAAAACAACTAATAAAGAAATCTACTTACAAATATTCTGACGGAAAAATATCTGTAGGATAAAATTCAATAAGGAGTGAACAATTATGAAATCATTTTTAGTAATAGGACTCGGGAAATTCGGAAAAAGTTGTGCAAAAGAACTAACCGAGTTAAACTATGAAGTTCTAGGAGTAGACGAAAACCCAAGGCTAGTCGCCGAAGCCTCTTCTTATCTAACACACACAGTACAAGCCGATTCAACAGACGAGGATTTTCTTAAATCCATCGGAGTAGACAGTTACGACAGTTGTATCGTAGCTATTGGAGACAACCAAGAATCCAGCGTTATGATTACAGTCTTACTAAAAGAACATGGAGCAAAAAATATAATTGCAAAAGCACAAAGTGAGCTTCACGCAAAAATTTTAAGAAAAGTCGGAGCAGACCAAGTAGTATTGCCCGAATATGACATGGGTAAAAAACTAGCTCATTCATTAAGTCATAAAAATATATACGACTTAGTAGATATCTCTTCAAACTACAGCATAGGCTCTATAACCGCTCCAAAAGAATGGATAAATAAAACCTTAGGAGAACTATCTCCAAGAGACAGATACGGTGTAAATGTCATTGCAATCGAATCTAACTTAAACGAACCAAACGTATTCCCTAACGCAAACACAGTTATTAATAAGAATGACACCGTAGTCGTAATCGGAGATAACGAAAAATTAAAAGAATTAAAAAGTTTATAGCTACTAAAAGTCTATACGCCATCGCATATATAAATTAAGCGAATTTACGAAGTTTTTTTCCGGTTTTCCAAATTTGCCGAAGGCAAAACCGTCAAAATTTCGCGGATGAAATTTTGAGCGAGAGTCGACAAGGATGTCGACTTCGAGCGACGGTTGGTAATTTGGATAGAACCTTAAAAAACGTAGTCTGTCTGAGCGCAATTTATATATGCGATGGCGTATGAACTTATTAATAACCACAAAAAGAACGGCAAATATATGCCGTTCTATTTCTTTGCTAATTCAGGATTATCGAAGATATGCTGAGTAGCTAAAACCACCGCACCCTTCAAATAAGCCACATTTCCTAACTTAGATAACACAATATCTGTTGCATTAACTGAGTTTGAAAATCCTTTCTTTCTTACAGTTTCCACAATAGGGGCAAGTAATATTTCTCCTGTAGAAATAATTCCACCATTTATAATTACAAGTTCAGGATTAAGAGTATTAATTATATTAGCAATACCTATACCGATATTCTCTCCTATCCTTCTAATTAAACTTATAGCGAATTCGTCCCCCATTCGTGCAAATTCAAAAATCTTTTCAGGTAAAATATCATCTGCCGAACCAATATCTTGTCCCTCAAAAATAGGAGAATTTTTATGTTCATTATATCCTTCAAACGCCATTTTAGTCAAAGCTTTAACAGAAGCAATAGTTTCTAAACATCCCCTATTTCCACAACTACAAATTTCTCCATTTACGTCAACAGTAGTATGTCCTATCTCTCCTGCACCAAATGATACACCCGAAAAAGAATTATCCGCAATAAATAAGCTTCCACCAATACCATACTCAACATTTAAACAGAAGAAACTAGAAACATTCTTGCCCGTTCCAAACCATCTTTCACCAAGCCCCATAGTTCTAGTATTGTTATCAATATATACAGGTATATTAGTAGCCTTCTCGAGCGTTTCAACTATATTTATATTTCTCCATCCCAAGTTTGGCGCAAATATAGAAATACCCTTGTTGCTATCTACCAATCCATGAATACCAATTCCAACACCTACAACTTTTTTCCCCTTAGCTAAATACTTTTCATTAATACTTAAAATTTCATTCTTTATAATTTCTAAAGCTTCATCAGCCGTTAAAGGCTTTTTCTCATAAGGAATTTCCTTTTTATATTTAGTATTCGCCATCAAATCAGAAGCTATTATTTTTATTTTTCTAGAACCCAAATATACACCAATAACCCTATAATAATCACATCTAATTCTAAGCATTATAGGCTTTCTTCCGCCACTTGAATCTCCTGATTCTCCCTCTATAATCAAATTATTGTCGATAAGTTCACTAGTAATATTAGTTATAGTCGCAGGAGTAAGACCTGTAATCTCGGCAATCTCACTCCTAGAAATAGGTCCTTTCTTTCTTATAATATTCAAAATATTTTTACTGTTAATCTTTTTAATCATAGAAAATTTTCCAGAATTAACATTCTTATCTTGTTGCATTTCTATCCCCCATCTATTGTTTCAATAATTTAATAGCTTTTTCCAGCTGTAAATCTTTATATGCACTAGTATTCTCAACCTCTACATCAGGTTCAATTCCTATGTCTTGAATACAAACACCACTTGGCGTAAAGTACTTCGCAATAGTAATCTTAATTGAAGTACCATCTCCAATCATATACCATCCTTGCACAACACCCTTGCCATAAGTTTTCTTTCCAACTAAAGTACCACACTTTCTATCCTTAATAGCACCCGCCAAAATCTCAGACGCACTTGCAGACTCTTCATTAACAAGTACCACTAATGGAATATCAATTCCCTCTCCATCAGAATTATCCTCCTTTTTGTTACCATCTTTATCCTCAGTATATACAATTAAACCCTTAGGCACAAGAATTTTTGCAATTTTTATTACTTCATCATAAATTCCGCCACCATTATCTCTAACATCAACAATTAATCCCGTTATGTTTTCTTCTCTTAATTTATTATACGCCTCAGTAAACTCACTACCCGTATTCTCGTCAAAAGATAAAATTTGAATATATCCTATTCCACTCATATTTTCAGAATAAACACTCTTAAACACAATAGCCTCTGTCATAATATTTTTCTCTAGTTTTTCACCATTTCTATCAATAGCAAGAGTAACAGTAGTCCCAGCCTTAACCTTCATTTTCTCAGCCACTTGTGTAAGAGATAAATTAATACATTCTTCTCCATTTATAGCAGTAATCTTATCATTTAGCATAAGCTCAGCCTTTTCCGCCGGAGAACCCTTAACAATTCCAATAATCGTTATATCAGACTTCTCTTTTATACTCGTAGAAATAACAACACCAATTCCCTCATACTTTCCCTCAGTTATTTCCATTAGCTCTTTATTTTTTTCGTTATCCAAATAAGAAGTATATGGGTCGCCTAACGCCGCAAACATTCCTGACATAGCGCCATCATATATCTTTTCATCAGTTATCTCTCCGTAGAAATTCTCGCTCAAAATCTCCTTTGAAGCCATTAATTTATTTATAAACTTCATCTCATCAGCCGTATATCCGTATACCTTACCAGTAAGCCAAATATTAGAAAATCCGGATAAAAGCAAAGTAGTAATTGAAGTAATTACTACTAAAAAAATAAGTCCTATTAAAGTAATTCGTTTGTTTTTCATATTATCTCCCAATTTTTTGACTATAAAAGTCGATTTTTTATTGTACAAATCGCTTAAACTCGTGTGGAACGGTCTTAACCGTTCCTACGATAGCAATAAATTTTCTATTTAAATGTTACGCCTGTATAATCCAAATAATTCTTAGGGTCTTGAGGTGTTCCATTTTTTCTAACCTCAAAATGAAGATGTGGAGCGGTCGAATATCCTGTGCTGCCAGCCTTCATAATCGTGTCTCCCTGATTTACAGTATCCCCAACTTTAACAATTAACTTACTTGCATGACCATATAAAGTAGTAATTCCATTACCATGGTCAATAATAATCATATTACCATATGCAGTATTATAACAAGCCTTTATAACTTGACCGGAAGCAGCAGCATAAACATTACTTCCTAAAGTAGCCCTTATATCAATACCTGTATGAGTTCCCTTTTTCTTTGTAATAGGATGTATTCTAGGACCATACTTACAAGTAATAACCTTAGAATAAGCACCAGGCCAAATGAAATCTTCATTCTTAGAAACAACAGTACTAGTTCCGCTAAGTTCTCTTAATTGACGTTCAATAGCTTGAGATTCTTCTAACTCTTTATCAAGCTGTCTTTGAAGTTCAGCCACATCTTTTTCAAGTAACTTAACTCTTGAATCTTTAGCACTTCTAGAAGTAGCAAGTTTTTTCTTGTTTTCACTTTCAACACGCTTAGCAGCCTCAACAACCACTTTATTTTCCTCAAGCGATTTAACTTCCTCAGCAATTTGAGTCTTTAATGTAGCAAGATTACTAAATAACTCTTTATCAGCCTCAACCATTCTATCAGTAAGTTCACATCTCTTTAGGAAATCAGAAATACTGTTAGAATCCATTAAAATCTTTATATACGTAACTTCTCCATTTTCATACATAGCGCGAATTCGCTTTTGAAGTAATATTTCTTCTTCAGCCTGTTTCTTATTCGCCTCATCAATACTCTTTTGCTTACTCTTAATTTCACTGTTTAATGAATTAATTTGGTCTTGAATATCATTTAGCTCTTTTTGTGCCTTATTCATCTCGATATCCAAATCTTCAATTTCTTCTAGCAAAGTTTTCTTCTTGTTTTTTGCTTGATTAATTTCGGAAGTCTTAGCCTCGATTGCATTATTATTCTTATCAAGCTTGGCTTTTAATTCATCCTCAGTAACAGCCCAAACATATGAACAACTCCCAATCATTGATAATGCAGTAACAATTGAAACAAATTTCTTCATAAGTATCACATCCTCGTCAAAAATATTAAACCTTCAAATATTTTTTAATTGAAATCATACAAGCAATACAACTGATTCCAATTCCAATAATCAGATTTGTATGTAAAATCTTTTGACTTAAATCTACCCATGGAAAATTTAATGCTGAATCAGCCACAAGATTTTGGAGAGCAGAATACATCGGCATAGTTAAAAACCACGAAAGATACGCACCAACAACACCAACAATTATTCCTTCAATTATAAACGGAGTTTTTACAAACGTATCTGTTGCACCAATATATTTCATAATATTTATCTCTTTGCGTCTAGAATGTAAAACTAATTTAATAGTATTTGAGATAACCAATAAAGATACAGCAACCAATAAAACAAACACAACCATAACCACCATTTGGATAGCCTCAGAAACCTTATTTATAGAAGAAAAAATATCCTCATCAAATCTTACATTCCTAACCCCAGCAATATCTTCAATCCTAGTCTTAATATCATTAGCACGAGTTAAATCATCAACATTCACAGCAAACGAATCAGTAAATAAATTATTATCTTCCCAACCCTCTGTAAAATCTATTGTGCTTTCATCAAAATATAACTCACGAGCATTTTTTAAAGCTTCCTCCTTAGTTTCATGAGTAATCTCAGTAACACCGGATATTTCGGAAATAGTTTTCTCTATTGCCTTAACCCTTGCCTCATCAACACCTTCATCCAAAAAAGCTATCATCGTCTGGTCAGCCTTCATATTGCTAACAAAAGCCTTAGCATTCTCGCCAACAATAGAAAATATTCCAAGTGTTATCATAGAAGTAGAAATTATTAAAACAGAAGCAATAAACATAATTTTATTCTTCCACACATTTTCAAAACCTTGACTAATCAAATAAAACAGTGTTCCCACTTTATTAACCTCCTAGAGCCTTAGTAATTACCTCTGTATTGGTCTCTTGTAATTTTTCCCTTTTCAAGCTCCACAACTCTTTTTTTCATAGCATCTACAATGTCCTTAGCATGAGTAGCAACAACAACAGTAGTACCTCTCATATTAATTTCATTTAAAATCCTCATAATTTCCCAAGCATTCTCAGGATCCAAATTTCCGGTAGGTTCATCCGCAATCAAAACAGACGGATTATTAGCTAAAGCTCTTGCCATAGCAATTCTCTGCTGTTCTCCACCAGATAATTCATGTGGTAAACTGTTTGACTTAGAACTAAGTCCAACCAAACTAAGTAGCATCGGGACCTGCTTTCTTATGTACCTAGCAGGTTTTCTTACTATACGCATTGCAAAAGCAATATTTTCATATACTGTCTTGTCCGGAAGTAATCTAAAATCCTGAAACACAATTCCTATACTTCTTCTTAAAAAAGGAACATATCTCGGCTTCATGCTGTGAACCTTGTAATTATTAAGTAAAATCGTACCGGAATCAGCCTCTTCCTCACGAATCATTAACTTTAGTAAAGTAGATTTGCCTGAACCGGAAGGGCCTACTAAAAATACAAACTCGCCCTTATCTATCCTTAGATTAACGCCATTTAACGCCTCAACACCGCCATCATAACGTTTATGTACATTAGAAAATTCAATCATCATAAATGAACAGTCCTCTCATAAAACCTCATTCACCAATAATACTTTATCATATTACCAAGAAATTTTCCACAAAAATCACAAAATTTTCACTTGAATATTTAGGTATTTTTGTAGTATGATGAAAGCGGAAAAAATAGAGAGGATGATTCTATATGTTTTTTAAGAAAATTAATAAAAAAGAAACTGTTATATCAGGTAATTGTATCGTAGAAAGCGGTCTAAAAACCAGTGGCAGTTTAAAAATATACGGGAAAATAAATGGAGCAATTGACGTTGACGGAGATGTATTAATCGGAGAAACAGGCGTTGTACTTGGAAAAGTAACCGCTAAAAATTTAATTTTAGAAGGAACGGTAGACGGAGACGTACACTGTGACAACACATTAAAATTAACATCTTCCGCAAAACTTAACGGAGACGCTTACGTAAAACAATTTTCAAGCGAAGAAGGTTGCTTATTCGCTGGTAAATGCATAATGGAAGAAATGGAAAAGTTAAAAGAAAAAGGCGATAAAATAGATAAAAACTTTGACACAACTCCACCAAAATCAGAAAAAAAAGCAAAAATAATCTCTGAATTAGAATCAACAGAAAAAGAAGAAACAAAAGCGTAAAATAAATCATAAAAAATGGCTAGAGACTTTAATCAAGTTTCTAGCCATTTTTTATTTCCTATTCAACTTCTAAATTTTTAATTGCAGCTAAATCCAAGAAACTTTCATCAGCAGTAGGATTTTCACCTTTACTGTATGTTAAACCAATAACAATCTTTCCGTCAACCGGTTCAACCGTTTCATTAAATTCAGTCCAAATATCCGTACTTTCTATTACTCTTCTTAGAGGTTTACCATTAATAGTAATACCGAACATTGCATCATCCCTTGCATTTAAGATGTATTCAAAACTTACATTTACACTAGATAATGTCCTAACTATCACAATAGCACTTGCATCCTCGTATTCATCTAAAGTTTCTCTACTCCTAAATACATATTCCGGACTATCAGCAACAAGCTCAATATTATCGTAATACCATTCGCCCTCTAATTCATATCTAACATCCTCAGTAAATGTAACATGAATTGTATGGTTTGAAGTTACATCCTCAAATAAGTATGTATTAACAGCCCCAACACTCACTCCATCCACAATTACATCTAAAATCTTGTAGCCATTGTTAGGAGATATGTTAAATCTCTTACTAGCTCCATAATTTACACTTACACTTCCAGCCGGACTAATAGTACCATTGCTTCCGGCATAAGCAGTAATTGTATAAGTCTTTCTCGAATATGTCGCAACTAGTTCCATATCACAATTTACATTTAAGAAATTAGCATCACTTGGAGTCGGTTCCCAACCAGTAAAGCTGTAACCACTTCTAGAAGGTGCTGTAGGTGCAATCGCTGCACTTCCGTTATCTACGACTTGGGTAGATAATATCTCCCCATCATAACTCTTAAATACAACTGTCCACAACTTAACAAAATTAGCCGATGCCCAAACATTGCTCTTCGGCATTGTAAACGACTGCTCCAATAAAGTCAAATCAGCAAAACCATCAACCCCGTTAATTACCCATTTATCAAATCTGTAACCATCCGCAGGAGTTGCAGTTATAGTAACACTCTCTCCAGGATTATACTCACCGCCACCAGTAACAACACCCGGTGTAGTTATAATATTATCTGGATCAGAATCATCAATAACCGTATCAGGAGAAGTTGTAATAATAACCTCATAAGCATTGCTAAATATAAACTCATTGCTTATAAATGTGTTAGATACATTACCAGAATTATCATAAACACCCTTTATAATTAAATACCTCGATTCATTTAATCCCGTTGGGCTTGAAATAACTGCACTATTTCCTGAAATTGCAACTAAACTCCACTCATTCTCCGCTATTTCCGGTTCAGTTGCCTCTGTATTCCAATAATACCTTAGAATATTACCTTTAATACCGGCAGGAGAATCAGTAAGTGTAACATTCACTTCAACAGTTGAAAACTCGCCACCATTTGGATCTATAGTTACAACAGGAGCAGTTATATCATATATAACATTTTCAAAAGACTCTAAATTATCCTGTGTAAAGGCATTACCAGTATTTCCAACCTTATCTTTATAATTAGAAACACTAAACGGAATAATTCCCTCAGTATACTCAGCATCGCTCGGAATCAAATATTCAGCAATATAGTATCCATCAACATAATTAACTTCCACTTCATTCTGGAATATTGTAATTGTTGGCAATGTACCTAATTCCTCAGATACTGCAAACTTAACAGTAATCGTATCGCCGTTCTTTGCGTACTTAGGATTTTCTCCGTCACTGTAAATAGATACATTAGTCAATACCGGTGGCGATGTATCAATCGTAGGGGTATTAGCATCACCATCCCCGCCTGTAGCAAACTGTTCATTTGGATTACCATATTTATCTTGTGCAACATAATTTGTAACTGAAGCTAAATCATCACTATACTTTGCACCTGCAATGCTAAATCCGAATCTTCCTTCACCAGT
>CAKSUD010000042.1 GCA_934500865.1 uncultured Clostridia bacterium
GATGGTCTTTCTCAGTGGTACAACTATGATGGAAATGATGTTAATGGATACTTTGACTGTACAGATGTTGGCTCGTATACGCTGATGGTTGAATCCAGAAATGACTCTACCGGAGAAACTTTCCAGTATGGGATGAATTTCGAGGTAGTAGATACTACAACTGGTGGAGACTTATATGCGTATTATATGCTTGGTGTCTGGGACGGTGTAGTAGGTGTAAGCAAGGGCTTATGGACAAATGTTACGCACCCAATCGACACAATAAAGTCGACTGCTAGCGGAATGCTTTTCCTTACAAAGGCTTTGACTCCTTGGGGTGGCGAAGAAAGACAGGCAATTTTTGATCTTTGGAAAACAGCATTTTGTGAAACACTAAACAATGTGGCTATTAAGGAAGCAAAGGAAACAGCAAGAGCATATGGTAAGTTCATGGGAGAAGTCGCGGCTACTGTATTAATTACAGTAGGCGTGGATAAAGGTTTAACAGCATTAAAAGAAGCTGCAAAAAGTGGAAAACTCGGTAAGGTTGGAACAGCATGTATTAAGGCGCAAGATAAGGCGGATGACTTTATCAATGAGACAATAGCTATTACAAATAATAAAATGATAGCCGATAAAGCATTAGAGAACATTGATGATGTGATAAGAAAAGCTGACGATACATTTGACTACCAAAGTCTTGCCAAAACGGTAGCGGATAGTTATGGTGATGCTCTAAAACCTGTAGGACTAATTGATGAACTCGCTGAATGTGGAGAGAAAGTAACTATGGATAAGGTAATCGCGGTGATGAAAGACCAAAGCGGAAAACTGATATGGCTTGAACAAGGACACAAAGATACTGCTGGTTTGTGGCACATACTGGCGAGACATAGTAATGACTTTTTAAATAAAGGAATATCTATTAAGGATGTGCCTAGCTTTATAACTGATGTGATTCAAAATGGAAATTTGGTAAAAGAAGTTGCAGAAAAAGGTGAAAGAACTTATAAGGTAATCTATAGTAATGGTAAGGAAGGATTATTTAGGGTAATAGTTGGAAAGGATGGTTTTATAGTTACCGCTCATCCTAAAAGAGTTAAGAGGTGATATCATGAAAACGATAACATTTTTCTTCGACTATACAGAAGATCCTGTATGGTATCGAGAAGATGAAACAGAAATAAAAGACAATGGTTTGCCACCAATATGTGAAGACAATGAGGAATTAAAGAGCATGATGGACGAGTTGGTGGAAGAATACGTAGGACTATTCATTAATAACATACATGAATTTAGGTATGTTGGGTTTGAAGATGAAGAGTCTAAGGCAAAGTTCTGTGAGAAGGTAAATAAGTTTATAACGCTTCTTAGAGAACAGGTAGAACCGGAATACACATACATAAAAACAAACTGGGAATCTGATTTTGAATAACTAAGAAATAGCTCGGCGGAAGCCGGGCTTTTCTTTTGGAATTGAATGTTGACTACTTTGACGAATGTTGATATGCTTAAAAATGAAAGTAGAGGTAATAATTATGGAACCTGATTTTAAAGCACCGATAATTCCTTTAGAGGGATTAGGCGGAATAAAACTATATAGCAAGCTTAATGACTTAAAGGAAGCGTTGGCATTAAAAGATGAAGAACGTCATATTGGATTTGACCAAGTACACTATACGCTCCAAGGGAAAATAGGCTTGGTATTTAATATCAAGAATGAAAAACTTATGATAATTTCAGCAAAAAATGGCTATGAAGGAAAGCTATATGGGAAAATAGGGTTGGGAACATTAGAAGAAGAGTTGTTGCAACTATGTCCAAATTTCGTCTACGAAGAGTTTGAAGAAATTTGGGTAGACTATGAGAACTGCATTTCTATTGTAACAGATCCTGAAACCAGTGAAATTATTAAAATAAACCTATTTTTACCAGAAACTAAGTTGCCAGATTTCGATGAGGGCAACTGGTAAGTAAAAAAGAGGGGAGGCTAATTCACACATTTTGACTATGAATAGATTTGCAGATTTAAATAATAATTTTTTCCAACTTTTTTATCAAAAACTATTGCCAAATGTTGCATTATGGTGTAAAATAGTTAATGTTGTGACAGATACGCGTTGAAGCGAAAAGTGGCGCAAACCGCTCAAAAATCGGCGGTAAGGTGGGAATTTTCGTGGAGCATGTCCGATTTTAAACCGGGCGACAAGCTGAAGATTTTAAAGATTTAACTGTAAGGTTTCATTCTTTTGGATTTTACCCGGGATGTGGGCTGTTTAAAAGTCCAGTTTTATTGTCTCGGGTTTTTAAATGTAAGTTTATGAAACACCAGGAGACGTTGTTAGGCTTGACGCTACATTATCAAACAAAAAGGAGGAATTGATGTGACAAGTAACAGCGAAAAAATCAGAATCAGATTGAAGGCTTACGAACATCAAGTATTAGATCTTTCTGCAGCAAAGATTATTGATACTGCAAAGAGAACAGGAGCAAAAATTTCAGGACCTATTCCACTTCCAACAGAGAAGGAAATAGTAACAATCTTGAAATCTCCACACAAATACAAAGATTCGAGAGAACAATTTGAAATGAGAACACATAAGAGACTTATTGATGTTCTTTACCCAACTCAAAAGACTATGGAAGCGTTGACAAAGTTAGATTTACCTGCCGGCGTAGAAATCGAAGTAAAAGTTCAATAAGAGTTGTAGCAACGTAGGAAAAGCAAATTTTTTAGAATGCTTTCCCGGTCAAGTTCACGGAAAGGTGAACCAATAACCTAAGGAGGAGAAAAAAATGAAAAAAGGTATTTTAGCTAAGAAGGTTGGAATGACTCAAATTTTCTTAGAAGATGGAAAAATGCTTCCTGTAACAGTTTTAGAAGCAGGTCCATGCACAGTTATCCAAAAGAAAACAGTTGAAACTGATGGATATAATGCTGTAAAAGTAGCTTTTGGAGAAATTCGCGAAAAGTTAGTTAATAAAGCTAAAAAAGGTGAATTTGCTAAGGCTAATGTAGAAGTAAAGAGATATGTAAAAGAACTTAGACTTGAAGATGTAGCTAACTTAAACGTTGGAGACGAAATCAAGGTTGATGTTTTTGCAGCCGGAGATGCTATTGACGCCAGTGGTGTTACAAAGGGTCACGGATTTGCAGGTGTTATCAAGAGACACGGTTCACACAGAGGACCTATGGCTCACGGTTCTATGTATCATAGACGTCCAGGTTCAATGGGTGCTCACTCAGATCCAGGTAGAGTATTCAAGGGTAAGAAATTACCAGGACATATGGGTAGCGAAAACGTAACTATTATTAACTTAGACGTAGTTAAAGTTGATACAGACAAGAATCTTTTATTTGTAAAGGGTAGTGTTCCTGGAGCAAAAGGAAGCCTACTTTGCTTAAGAGATTCTGTAAAGAACAAGTAAGGAAGGAGGATAAACAATGCCTAAGATGGATTTATATAACGTAAGCGGAAAAGTAGTTGGAAACATCGAATTAAAAGATGAAATTTTCAATGCTGAAATTAATACAGATGCTATGTATTTAGCTGTAGAAAGTTATCTTGCTAATCAAAGACAAGGAACACAATCTACAAAGACTAGATCAGAAGTTAGCGGTGGTGGCGTAAAGCCTTGGAAACAAAAAGGTACAGGTCGTGCACGTCAAGGAAGTATTCGTGCTCCACAATGGATTAAGGGTGGTATCGCTCTTGGACCTAAGCCTAGAACATATACAATAAAACTTAACAAGAAAGTTAAGAGAGTTGCATTAAGATCTGCTCTAAGTTCTAAAGTTGCTGAGAATAACATCATCGTATTAGATGAAATTAATTTCTCTGAAATCAAAACAAAGAACATGGTAGAAGTTCTTAAAAACTTAAATCTTGATACTAATGCACTAATCGTATTAGGTGACAAGAATGAAAACGTAGTAAGATCTGCAAAGAATCTTCCTAATGTTAAGACAGCATATGTTAATACTATTAATGTTTATGACATTGTTAAGTATAACAAGTTTATCGTAACTCAAGATGCAGCTCACAAAATTGAGGAGGTGTATGCATAATGACAGCACAAGATATCATTATTAAACCTATCATTACTGAAAAAAGTAGTGTTGCAATGGCTGAAGGAAAATACACTTTTAGAGTTGCAAATAGTGCTTCAAAAACAGCAGTTAAGAAGGCTGTTGAAGAATTATTTAATGTAAAAGTTGTTTCTGTTAATACAGTAAGTATGCCTGGTAAGGAAAAGAGAATGGGTGTTCATTCTGGAAAAACTCCTGATTGGAAGAAAGCAATCGTAAAGATTGATACAAACCCTTCTGAAGAAACTTACTTAGAAAAAGGCGGAAAAGCTACTACAACAAGTAAGAAATATAACACTGAAATTGCTGACTTCAACCCACAAGTTTAGTCTTAGCAATGTATGTATAGAATCTTAGTGGTTCTGCAAAACAAATTAGAAATGGAGTGAAATACACAATGGGTATTAAAAAATATAATCCTACTACTCCTTCAAGACGTGGTATGACAGTGTCTACTTTCGAAGAAATTACAAAGAAGACTCCTGAAAAGTCTCTTCTTGCTCCACTTAACAAAAAAGGTGGAAGAAACTCTTACGGAAGAATCACAGTTAGACATATCGGTGGAGGAAATAAAACAAAATATAGAGTAATTGATTTCAAGAGAAATAAAGATGGAATGAATGCAACAGTTATTGGTATCGAATATGATCCAAACAGAAGTGCAAACATCGCTTTACTTGAATATGAAGATAAGGAAAGAAGATATATCTTAGCTCCTATCGGATTAAAAGATGGAGATACAGTTCGTTCAGGTGCTGATGCTGATATCAAGCCAGGAAACGCACTTCCTATCGAAAACATCCCAGTTGGTACTATGGTACACAACATTGAAATGAAACCTGGTAAGGGTGGACAAATTGCAAGATCTGCTGGACTTGCTGCTCAAATCATGGCTAAAGAAGGAGAATATGCACACTTAAGATTACCTTCTGGAGAAATGAGATTAATAGCTGTTAAGTGTAAAGCTACTGTTGGTGAAGTTGGAAACGCTGATTACGAAAACGTTCACCTTGGTAAAGCTGGTAAATCAAGAAACTTAGGTATCAAACCTGCAGTTCGTGGTGCAGTTATGAACCCTAATGATCACCCACATGGTGGTGGTGAAGGTAAGTCTCCAGTTGGACACGCAGGACCACTTACTCCTTGGGGTAAACCAGCTCTTGGTTACAAGACAAGAAATAAGAAGAATCCTTCTAACAAGTATATTGTTAAGAGAAGAAACGGTCGCTAATTTCCGTACTAAATTAGTAATAATGTTAAAATGCTATTGCTAGTGCAATAGAAATAAACGAAAAGGAGTTGTTTAATTTGAGTAGATCTCTAAAAAAAGGACCTTTCGTTGCTGAAAGTTTAATGAAGAAAGTTCAAGAAATGAATAAAGCAAACGAAAAGAACGTAATAAAGACTTGGTCAAGATCTTCTACAATTTATCCTAACATGGTAGGACATACAATCGCAGTACACGATGGAAGAAAACACGTGCCTGTATATATAACAGAAGAAATGATTGGACATAAATTGGGAGAATTTGCACCAACAAGAACATTTAAGGGTCATACAGACCGTGCTGCTAAATCTGCAGCTACTGCTGCTAAGAAGTAATGAAAGGAGGAAATGAAAAATGAGTACAAGAACAAAGGAAGAGATTCAAGAAATCTGGGCTGCAACAAATGCACCTCATACAAAAAGCAACAAACCTCCTAGACTTACTAAGAAAGAAAAGAAATTAATCGGTGTTGGTAAGGACGAAGGAAGAGCTGTATTAAAATATGCTAGAATATCTTCAAGAAAAGTTAAAATAGTTGCTGACCTTATTAAAGGAAAGAGTGCTATCGAAGCAATGAACATATTAAAGTTTACACCAAAGGCTGGTTCTTCTATTTTAGCTAAATTGTTAAAATCAGCTATGAGCAATGCTGAAAACAATAACAATTTATCAGTTGATAATCTTGTAGTTTCTGAGTTATATGCTAACCAAGGACCTACAATGAAGAGATTAATGCCAAAAGCACAAGGTAGAGGTGCAAGAATTCGTAAGAGAACTTGTCACATCACAGTAGTGCTAAGAGAAGCTAAATAAGGAGGGTAAATCATGGGACAAAAGACTCACCCACATGGTGTAAGAGTGGGCATCATCAAAGATTGGAATTCTAAATGGTATGCAGATAAGAAAACATTTGGAGATAATCTTGTTGAAGATAATAAAATTCGTAAGTATGTAAAGAGTAAATTATTTGTTGCCGGAGTTTCTGATATCGAAATTGAAAGAACAGCCGGAAAAGTTAAGGTTAAAGTTAATACTGCTAAGCCTGGTATCGTAATCGGTAAAGGCGGAGAATTAGTAGAAATTCTTCGTAAAGAATTAGAAAAGATTACAGGTAAAGAAGTTGCTATGGATATAATCGAAGTAAAGAATCCTGAAGTTAATGCTCAATTAGTAGCTGAAAACATCGCAGGACAAATTGAAAAGAGAGTAGCATTTAGACGTGCTATGAAACAAGCAATGTCTAGAGCAATGAAAATGGGAGCTAAGGGAATTAAGACTTCTGCTTCTGGTAGACTTGCTGGTGCTGAAATCGCAAGAACAGAACATTATCATGAAGGAACAATTCCTCTACAAACTTTAAGAGCTGATATTGATTATGGTTTCTATGAAGCTGATACAACATATGGTAAGATCGGTGTTAAGGTTTGGATTTATAAAGGTCAAGTGCTTCCTACAAATAAAAACAAAAAAGTTGCAAAAAAAGCTGAGGGGGGCGAATAATTATGTTGATGCCTAAAAGAGTAAAATATAGAAAAATGCAAAGAGGTAGAATGAAAGGTGTAGCTACACGTGGTAACGTTGTAAGTGACGGTGAATATGGTCTACAAGCAACAGAACCAGCTTGGATTACAGCTAACCAAATCGAAGCTGCCAGAATTGCTATGACACGTTACATTAAACGTGGTGGCCAAGTTTGGATAAAAATCTTCCCTGATAAATCAGTATCTAAGAAACCTGCTGAAACTCGTATGGGTAGTGGTAAAGGTTCTCCAGAATACTGGGTTGCTGTTGTTAAGCCAGGAAGAGTACTTTTTGAAATTGCCGGAGTTAGCGAAGAATTAGCAAGAGAAGCTATGAGACTAGCTAGTCACAAACTTCCTATTGCTACAAAATTCGTAGCTCGTGAAAAAAACATAGGTGGTGAAGAGAATGAAGCCGAATAAAATTAGAGAAATGTCAGATGTTGAACTTAATAATGAATTATCAAATTTGAAAGCTGAGCTTTTCAAATTAAGATTCCAAAGTGCAACAAACCAATTAGACAATCCATTACAAATAAAAGCAGTTAGAAAAGACATTGCTAGAATAAAGACCGTTCTTAAAGAAAAGGAAATCTCTTCAGCGAAGTAGAGCCGAAGGCGATGACTGAGCTTAGAGATTCCTTTGATAAATGCGAGCGGTTTGGCGAGCGTTTATCCTTACCTTAAAATACTTAAGGTAAGAACCGTTCTGTGAGACTAAGTCGAACAGAACAATAGGCAGATATTGAGCTTAGAGATTCCTTTGATAAATGCGAGCGTTTATCCTTAGGGTTAGAACAATAAATTAGCGATGATAATTTTCGAAAGGAGGATTTATAATGGAAGAAACAAGAGGAAGAAGAAAAGTAAGAACTGGAAAAGTTATTAGTAATAAGATGGATAAGACTATCGTTGTTACTATTTCTGAAAACAAAAAACATCCTTTATATAACAAAGTTATGAAGTCTACTTACAGATTAAAGGCTCATGACGAAGAAAATGCTTGTGGAATAGGAGATACTGTAAAAGTAGCTGAAACAAGACCACTTAGCAAAGATAAGAGATGGAGATTAGTAGAAATAGTTGAAAAAGCTAAGTAGTTTGCTACTAATTAATAATATAAACTTAATATAAAACTCGATTAAAAGGAGTGAAAATAATGATACAAGTACAATCTAGACTAACTGTTGCAGATAATACTGGTGCTAAGGAAGTTATGTGTATTAAGGTTCTTGGCGGTTCTGGTAGAAAATTTGCTAACATTGGTGATGTAATAGTTGTTTCTGTAAAAACTGCAACACCAGGCGGAGTTGTTAAAAAAGGCGACGTTGCTAAGGCTGTTATAGTTCGTTCTACAAAGGGAATCAAGAGAAACGACGGAACATCAATTAAATTTGATGAAAACGCTGCTGTTCTTATTAAGGATGACAACACACCAAAGGGAACACGTATCTTTGGACCTGTTGCTCGTGAATTAAGAGAAAAAGATTTTATGAAGATTATATCATTAGCACCTGAAGTATTATAGGCATTAATTGCTTAGTGAAGCTAAAATAAGGTTGAATGATGTATATATAATAAAGGGGTGAAAACAGTGAACATTAAAAAAGGCGATACAGTTCAGATTATATCTGGAGAAGATAAAGGTAAAAAAGGTAAAGTTCTTCAAGCTATCCCAACTGAAAATAAGATTTTAGTTGAAGGAGTTAATGTAAGAACAAAACATACAAAGCCAAGAAAAGCCGGTGAAACAGGTGGTATTGTTAAACAATCAGTTGCAATCCCAGCTTCAAAGGCAATGGTAGTTTGCAAGAAATGTAATACTGTTACAAGAGTTGCTCACACAACTTTAAGTGATGGTACTAAAGTAAGAACTTGCAAAAAATGTAATGAATCATTAGATGTTAAGTAAAGGAGGGAATCTAAATGGAAAGATTACAAGAAAAATATAATAAAGAAATAGCTCCTGCTATGAAAGCTAAGTTCAATTATAGTTCTGCAATGCAGATTCCTAAGCTTGAAAAAATAGTACTTAACATGGGTGTTGGAGAAGTTAGAGAAAACGCTAAAGCATTAGAAAGTGCTATCAAAGACATGGAAATGATTACAGGACAAAAAGCTATCGTAACAAAGGCTAAAAAAGCTATTGCTACATTCAAAATCAGACAAGGAATGAACATTGGATGCAAAGTTACTCTAAGAGGAGAAAAGATGTATACATTCTTAGACAAACTTATCAGTGTTGCATTACCACGTGTTAGAGACTTTAGAGGAATTAATCCTAATTCATTTGATGGAAGAGGAAATTATTCAATGGGAGTTAAGGAACAATTAATTTTCCCTGAAATTGAATATGATAAAGTTGATAAAATCAGAGGAATGGACATTATATTTGTAACAACAGCTAATACAGACGTTGAAGCAAAAGAATTACTTTCAATGTTCGGTATGCCATTTGCTGGTTAAAAAATCTTTGGAATAGGAGGAAAAATAGCATGGCAAAGAAATCTATGATTGCTAAGCAAAAGAGAACTCAAAAGTTTTCTACCAGAGAATATAATAGATGTAAAATTTGTGGAAGACCACATGCATATATTAGAAAATTTGGAATTTGCCGTCTATGCTTTAGAGTATTAGCTCACAAGGGAGAAATTCCTGGAGTTAAGAAAGCTAGCTGGTAGGGAGACGTAACACTACGAACGCAGTGAGTAGCTTGTACGTCCCCCGTAAGGAAACTCTAAATGCGAAGCATTTAGCAAGTTTCTACTACGCAGTCAAAGTAGTACTTACTGAGACGTAACACTACGAACGCAGTGAGTAGCTTGTACGTCCCCCGTAAGAGAACTCTAAAGTGCGAAGCAGTTTAGCAAGTTCTTACTACGAAGTTAACGTAGTACTTACTAGAAACGTGTTAGTTAGAAGAAGGTAAATCTATAATCTCAAAAAAGGAGGTAAAAACGATGAATTTAACAGATCCAATTGCAGATATGTTAACTCGTATCAGAAACGCAAGTTCATCTAAGCATGAAACAGTTGATGTTCCAAAGTCAAAGATGAAGAAAGCAATAGCTGATATATTAGTTGAAGAAGGATATATAAAAGGCTATACAGAGGATGAAAGAAACCTTAAGATAGCATTAAAATATGTTGGAAATAAACAAAAAGTTATTTCTGGATTAAAGAGAATCAGTAAACCTGGATTACGTGTTTATGCAGAATGTGAAAACTTACCTAAAGTATTAAATGGTTTAGGAATTGTATTAGTTTCTACATCTAAGGGTATAATGACAGATAAAAAGGCACGTGAAGCAGGAGTTGGCGGAGAAGTATTAGCTTATATTTGGTAATTCCGCATCAACAGTTATATATTATAAGGGGTGAAAAAGATGTCAAGAATAGGAAAAGAACCTATAACAATTCCTGCAGGGGTTGAAGTTAAAGTTGCTGATGGTAACGTTGTAACTGTAAAAGGTAGCAAGGGAACATTAGAAAAGAAAATGCATGCTAACATGACAATTTCTGTAGAAGGTAATGAAGTAAAAGTTTCTAGACCTAATGATGATAAAGAAAACAGAGCACTTCACGGATTAACAAGAGCGTTAATCGCAAACATGGTAAAGGGTGTTTCTGAAGGTTTTGAAAAGAGCTTAGAAATTAACGGTGTAGGTTACCGTGCACAAAAAACAGGAAATAAGCTTGTTATGAACTTAGGATATTCTCACACAGTAGAAATGGTAGAACCAGAAGGAATAACAATTGACGTTCCAACACAAAACAGTATAATTGTAAAGGGTATCGACAATGAGAAAGTAGGAGCTGTAGCTGCTGAAATCAGAACAAAGAGATTACCTGAACCTTATAAGGGAAAAGGAATCAAGTATACAACTGAAACAATTAGACGTAAAGAAGGAAAGACAGGCGCTAAAAAGTAGTTGCTTAGCGAACGCGAGCCGTAAGGCGATGCGTGAGCTTGGCAAATACTTTGATAAATGCGAGCGGTTTTTGCGAGCGTTTATCCTTACTTATTACGAAATAAAATGGGCCGTTACTCATTAAAAAAGGAGTGAAAATAAAATGGTATCTAAACCAAATAGCAAAGAGCAAAGACAAATTCGTCATATGCGTGTAAGAAATAAGATTTCAGGAACAGCTGAAAGACCAA
Source organism: uncultured Clostridia bacterium (assembly GCA_934500865.1). Taxonomy (GTDB): domain Bacteria; phylum Bacillota; class Clostridia; order TANB77; family RGIG9151; genus RGIG9151. Next base: position 11,019 of record CAKSUD010000042.1, read on the forward strand.
GACTTAGCGTATATAGAAGCTTAAATAATATTTATGCACAAGTTATTGATGACGTTGCACAAAACACAATCGTTTCTGCATCTACATTAGATCCTGAATTAAAGGGTAAACTAAATGGTACAGGAAACAAAGAAGCAGCAAAAGCTGTTGGTGAATTAGTTGCAAAACGTGCAATGGAAAAGGGAATCAAGGAAGTTGTTTTTGATAGAGGCGGATGCATCTATCACGGAAGAGTAAAAGAACTTGCTGAAGCAGCTAGAGAAGCTGGACTTAAATTCTAATATAAAGAGGTGAAAATAAAATTATGGAACATAAAGCAGAACGCAATAATGAACAAAATGGCGTTGAATTAAAGGAAAAAGTAGTTGCTATCAACAGAGTAGCTAAAGTTGTTAAAGGTGGTAGAAACTTTAGATTTAGTGCACTTGTAGTTGTTGGTGATGAAAACGGACATGTAGGTGCTGGAAACGGAAAATCTACTGAAGTTCCTGACGCTATCAAGAAGGCTATTGAAGATGCTAAGAAAAACATGATAGAAGTTCCTATAGTAAACACAACAATTCCTCACGAAATCATTGGGGAAGCAGGAGCAGGTAGAGTATTATTAAAACCAGCTAGCGAAGGTACTGGAGTTATTGCCGGAGGTGCAGTAAGACCTATCCTTGAATTAGCAGGAATTAAAGATATCAGAACAAAATGTTTAAGATCTAACAATCCTGGAAATGTTGTTAATGCTACAATGAATGCATTAAAATCTCTAAAAACTGCTGAAGAAGTAGCAGCTTTAAGAGGAAAAAAAGTTGAAGAACTTTAATTTTTATAAACATTAATAAATGGAGGTGCAAAAAATGGAATTAAACGAATTAGTACCTGCTCCAGGTTCTCGTACAAAGCCTTATAGAAAAGGTAGAGGTATCGGATCTGGAAATGGAAAAACAGCTGGTAAAGGACATAAAGGACAAAACGCTCGTTCAGGCGGTGGAGTTAGACCTGGATTTGAAGGAGGCCAAATGCCTTTATATAGAAGACTTCCTAAGAGAGGTTTCAAGAACGTTACAGCAATCAAATATAGTGAAATTAACGTTTCTACATTAAATAAATTTGAAGATGGAGCAGAAGTTACACCTGAATTGTTAAAAGCTAGTGGTTTAATCAAGAAGCTAGAAGACGGAGTATCTGTAATGGGTAATGGCGAATTAACAAAGAAATTAACTGTTAACGCACACAGATTCACAAAGACAGCTAAAGAAAAGATTGAAGCCGCTGGTGGAAAGGCAATAGTAATTAATGCATAGTTTTTGCATTAAAGAAAGGGGTACAGTATGTTTAAAATCTTAAAAAACGCTTGGTCAGTTCCTGACTTAAGAAAGAAAATCCTTATCGTACTTGGATTATTACTTGTATTTAGATTTGGATCATATATTCCTGTACCAGGAATAAACAGAGATGTTTTAGCTCAACTTATGAATTCAAACCAAAATGGATTCTTTGGAATGTTTAACATCATTTCAGGTGGAGCTTTCTCAAATCTTTCAATATTTGCAATGAGTATTACACCATACATCAACGCATCAATTATTATTCAATTATTAACAGTTGCAATTCCTTCTTTAGAAAAAATGGCTAAAGAAGGAAATGAAGGAAGAAAGAAATTAGCACAGTTTACAAGATACGGCACAATAGTTCTTGCATTAATCCAAGCTATTGGTATCGCAGTAAGCTTTAAGACTGTTTTATATGCGCAAGATTTCTTCACATATTCAATTGTTGTTTTATCACTTACAGCCGGAACAGCCTTCATTATGTGGTTAGGTGAACAAATGACTGAGTATGGAATTGGAAATGGTACTTCTCTTATTATCTTTGCAGGAATTATTTCAAGATTACCTGCCGGAATTCAGAGTTTGATATCTTCTACAAATGCTGGTTCAAATATGATTGGCACATTAGGATTTATTGCTATAATTGCAGTAATGTTACTTCTAATTGCTGCTGTTGTATGGGTACAAAAAGCAGAAAGAAGAGTTCCAGTTCAATATGCAAAACGTGTTGTTGGAAGAAAAATGTATGGTGGACAATCTACACATATTCCAATAGCTGTTAGCATGGCGGGAGTTATGCCAATTATCTTAGCAATGTCATTATTGATGTTCCCAGCTATGATAATAAGCACAGTAACTGCCGGAAATCCTACTGGCGTATGGAAAGTAATTTATAATCTATGCGTTGCAACAAACGCAGGAACTTGGTATACAGTTGGTTATTGCGTAATCTATTCTTTATTAATTATTGGATTCTCATTCTTCTATACATTGATTGTTTTCAATCCAGTAGAAGTATCTAATAACTTAAAGAAAAATGGTGGATTTATCCCTGGAATTAGAGCCGGAAAACCTACTGCAGATTATTTGTCCGGAGTATTAAATAAAATTACATTGTTTGGAGCTATATTTATTGCATTTATCGCAATATTCCCAGTTGTTGTTCAAGCTATAACTGGTGTAAATTTAGGCTTCGGTGGAACAGCATTACTAATCGTAGTTGGTGTTGCATTAGAAACTGTAAAACAATTAGAAGCACAACTTGTAATGAAACATTACAAAGGATTTTTAGACTAATAGTCATAGAAGAAATAAAAGGTTGGAATGAAAATTCTAACCTTTTATTTTGTTTTAAAATTAAGTAAAAATGTACTTGACCATTTTAAAATTATAAATTAGACTAAACTAAGAATGAAAATTTTTTTATATTAAGAGGAGGAAACAAAGATGCGTTTAGTTATGTTTGGAGCACCGGGTTCAGGAAAAGGAACACAAGCAGAAAGACTTAGTAAGAAATATAATATTCCACAAATTTCGACAGGTGAAATTTTTAGGGCGTTAAAAAGAGGAGAACAAGTTCCAGGAATGACTTTGTCTAAAGAAACAATAGATGAGATTGTTACATTAATTAATAGTGGAGCATTAGTCCCAGATGAACTTACAATTAGTGTATTAAAGAATAGAATTTCATTACCTGATTGCAAGAATGGATTTATTTTGGATGGTTTCCCAAGAACAATTAATCAAGGTGAAGTTTTAGATAAGATGTTATCAGAAGAAGGAACAAAGATTGACGGAGTTTTAGAAATAAATGTTGAAGATGATGCTATCGTTAATAGATTATCTGGAAGAAGAAGTTGCCCTGATTGCGGAAAAACATATCATATAACAGATAAGATGCCAACTGAAGAAGATAAAGCATCTTGCCCAAATCATTGCTCAAACTTAGTTCAAAGAGACGATGATAAGGAAGAAGTAATTAGAAAGAGACTTGCTACATATCATGATGTAACAGCTAAGTTAAAACCTTACTATGAAGCACAAGGAAAGCTAGTAACAGCTAAGGGAAAAGAAAAATTGGCTGATACAATTCTTGAAGTAGATG